>CAMNIW010000062.1 GCA_946540675.1 uncultured Clostridia bacterium
GAAGCGACGAGCGCTCTCGACAACGTAACCGAAATGCAGATACAGGACGCTCTCGAAAGGCTTTCGGTCGGCAGGACGACGATAGTCGTCGCGCACAGGCTCTCTACCGTAAAGAACGCCGACGAAATAGCGGTGGTCGGGGAAAAGGGAGTGGAAGAGATCGGAACTCACGACGAACTAATGGCAAAAAACGGCGTTTACGCCAAATTATACAGTTATCAATTCAAGGAATAAGATGCTCGGTAAAGACGAAATAAAGACAAAACTTTGCGAAGACGAAAAGCACTTTAGCCACGTGGAATATTTTTTGGGTCTCGACGACACCGAGATAATCTACGCGGAAGAAGACGGACTGCTCCTTAAAAACAGTTATATCTACACGATCTACGGCGCGAACGCCGACTCGGCGGAAAGGATCCTCCGCCTTATTCCGCCCGAAACGGATCTCATAACCGCTTCTAACGAAGACGAAGTGAGAGCGGCAAAAAAGGTGTTTCCGCGGCTTAAATGCGCCCGTCCGTGCTATCAGGTAAGATACGACGACCTTCCGCCCGCCGCCGTTCCCGAAGGCTTCGAGATAAGAGTTCTCGCCCCGACAAAGGAGAATATAGACTTTGTCTATTCCACATATACGCTCGCTTACAGCAGAGAAGGGGTTGAACGGGTGATGAAGGAATACGACTTTCTCGCGGCCTATCACGGAGAAGAGATAGCGGGATATATCGGCCGCCACGAAGAAGGAAGTCTCGGACTTCTCGAAATAATGCCGAAGTACAGGAAACGCGGTCTCGGCACCCTTCTCGTGACGGAGATGGCGGAAAGGGTAAAAAAATCGGGGCAAACAGCCTATGCGCATATAATATGCGATAATCAAAAAAGCCTTAATATGCACTTGAAAATGGGGGTTACTCCGGCGAAAGGGCTTATATATTGGATATACGAAGAAGATTGAAATGAGAGTTTTCATAATAGTCGCCGACAGTTTCGGAGTCGGGGAACTACCCGACGCGTACAAGTTCAAAGACCAAGGGAGCAACACGCTTAAAGCGTGTTTTTCGTCGGGCGGTCTTTTTGTCCCGACTATGAAAAAACTCGGACTTTTCAATATCGACGGCGTCGACTTCGGAGAAAGGGAAAACGGTCCCGTCGGCGCTTACGGAAGGATGGCGGAACTCTCGGCGGGCAAAGATACGACGGTCGGACATTGGGAGATCGCGGGGCTCGTTTCCGAAGATCCTTTGCCGACCTATCCCGACGGTTTTCCCGAAGAAATAATAAGGGAGTTCGAGCGGCAAACGGGCAGGGGTACGCTTTGCAACAAGCCGTATTCGGGCACAGAAGTCATAAAGGACTACGGTGAAGAGCATCTTAAGACGGGCAAACTGATAGTCTACACGTCGGCGGACAGCGTCTTTCAGATAGCCGCGCACGAAGACGTCGTGCCGATAGAAGAACTGTACCGCTACTGCGAAACGGCGAGAAAACTGCTTTGCGGAAAGCACTCCGTGGGGCGAGTCATCGCCCGTCCTTTTACGGGCGACGCGAAAAAAGGTTTCGTCCGCACGGCAAGGCGGCACGATTTTTCGCTTGCGCCGCCTAAAGGCACGTTGCTCGATTTGTTGAAAAATTGCGGTAAAGACGTTATATCGGTCGGCAAGATAGTCGACATTTTCGCGGGCGTCGGCATAACCGGATACGTCCGCACGACGTCAAACGAAGACGGTATGGATAAAGCCGCAGCCTATCTCGATAAAGACTTCGACGGACTGTGCTTTGTAAATCTCGTGGAGTTCGACTCGGTATACGGGCACCGAAACGACGTTGCGGGGTACACCGCGGCGTTAAACGCCTTCGATAAAAGGCTGGCGGAGTTTATCGGCAAGATGAAAGGCGGCGATATGCTGATAGTCACCGCCGACCACGGTTGCGACCCGTCCACGCCGTCCACCGACCACTCCCGCGAATACGTTCCGTTGCTCGTTTACGGGGAAGGGGTAAGACCCGTCGATCTCGGCACGCTCCCGACTTTTTCGTGCGTGGCGAAAACGGTAGCCGAAGTCTTCGGACTGAAAGAAGATTTCGTCGGAACGAGTTTTCTCGATAAAATTCACTGATAAAACCGCCCCGAAAGCGTCTGCTTTCGGGGCGGCGGTTTATATTATGTACGAATTTTTTTCGGTCACTATGACGTCGACTTTTTCGTCGCGGTCGGTAGTCGGCACTTTGTCGGTCAGTTGTTTTTCAAAGCACGCGGCGACTTTAAGGAACTTCGCTCCGCATAGAAACCCGTCGTAATATCCCTTTCCGAAGCCGAGCCTGTTCCCGTCTTTGTCGAAACAAAGTCCGGGGATTATCGCGACGTCTATTTCTTCCTTTTTTATCTCCGTTGCGGCGTTTTCTACGGGTTCTTCCGTGCCGAACGCGCTTTTGACGAATTTTGTTTCGGGAGTAATCGCATAAAACGCGAGACCTTTTTCCGTCACTTTCGGCAAAGCGACCGTCTTTCCGTCCTTTATCGCCCTTTCTATAAGCAAAGAAGTGTCCGCTTCGGAAGAAAAACTCTTATATGCGGCGACGGTTCGGGCGCTTTTGTAAAAATCGCCGTCCGTTATCCTTTCCGCTATCGCGGCGGACTTTTCCGCTTTGCCTTCCACGGCGGCTCGGATCGACGTAAATTTTTTCCGATATTCGCGTTTTTCGGTTTCCGCGTCTTTCATAACGCCTATATTATATCATAAATGTGCTAAAAATGCAATATGCTTGACATAATTGCTTTTAGGTGTTACAATATCCGCAACGAAGGATAAGGGGGAAAACGGTATGAGCGGAAGAAGAAAGACGGCCGTCTTTTTAACGGTGCTGTTCGCGATCGTCGTATTGTTTTCCCATATTTTCACCGCGGCGGAAGCCGATCACGACTGTTCGGGCGAAGACTGTCCCGTCTGTCAGGTCGTAGCCGCGGTAGAAAACGCTTTTAAGGGGCTTTCCGCGGCGAAAGTCTCCGATTCTTCGGCTTTCGTATTGTTTTTCGCGGCGGTAGTTCTCGTTTTGTTCGCCGCGGACGAAGTTTTAAGGTCTACTTTAATAACTCTCAAAGTCAAACTTTCCAATTGATGTAAGAAGTTTTCAGCGGGAATAGTCTGCCTTTTCGGGCAGACTTTGCGGCGTGGAAAATTTTCACGCCTTCCCGCTGTCTTTATAACTTTTTATAATCAAAATACGGAGGTTTGTTTTTTTATGAAAAAAATTATCGCTATAATACTTTCCGTTTTCGTATCGGCGTTTTCTCTCGGCGCGCTCGCGTCGTGCGAAAAAAAAGAGAGCGGAAAAATAAAGATCGTTACGAGCATTTTTCCCGAATACGACTGGGTAATGAACGTTTTGGGGGATAAAAAGGACGCGTTCGACGTAAAACTTCTTACCGATAAGGGCGTGGATCTGCACAGTTATCAGCCGACCGTTCAGGACAAGGCGGCGGTGTCCACGGCGGATATGTTCGTCTACGTCGGCGGCGAGTCCGACGAGTGGGTCAAAGACGCGCTCAAAAACGCGGCCGGTAAAAATATGAAGGTGATAAATCTTCTCGACGCTCTCGGCAACGACGCCAAAAAGGAAGAGATAGTCGAAGGAATGCAGCACGACCACGAGCACGCGGGCGAAGAGCATCACCACGACCACGAACACGCGGGCGAAGAGCATCACCACGAGCACGAAGAATACGACGAGCACGTGTGGCTGTCGCTTAAAAACGCGAAGAGATACGTGACGCTGATAGCCGAAAAAATCGGGGAACTCGACGAGAAAAACAAGGAGTTTTACGCCGCCAACGCCAAGGCTTACGGCGACAAACTCACCGCTTTGGACGAAAAATTCGCCGCGGCGGTAAAAAGCAGTCCGCGCAACACCCTGCTTTTCGGCGACAGGTTTCCTTTCCGCTATATGACTGACGATTACGGACTTAAATATTTCGCGGCGTTTACGGGATGTTCGGCGGCGGCGGAAGTCACGCCCGAAACGATAGCGTTTCTCGTCGGCAAGGTTAACGAACTCTCGCTCAAAGTCATACTCAAAATAGAAAATTCGGACGGCAAGATCGCCGACACTCTTAAACAGAATTCGTCGGCAAAGGATCAGGAAATACTGACTATGGACTCGTTGCAGTCGACTACTATGAAAGAGTACGTCGGCGGCAGGACCTATCTTTCCGCGATGGAGAAAAATCTCGAAGTTCTCAAAAAGGCGCTCGCATAAAGAGCAAAGGTGAAAAAATGGCTCAACTGTCTTGTAAAAACGTATCGCTCGGCTATGATTCGCACGCTATTATAAGCGGACTTTCTTTTGAAGTAAACGGCGGAGACTATCTCGCGATAGTCGGCGAAAACGGTTCGGGAAAGTCTACTTTGATGAAGACCGTTTTAGGTCTTATGAAGCCCTTGTCGGGCGAGATAGCGTTCGGCGACGGAGTAAAGAAAAATCAGATAGGCTATCTTCCGCAGCAAACCGTCGTTCAACGGGATTTTCCGGCGTCGGTATGGGAAGTCGTGATATCGGGGTGTCTGTCGGGTATGGGTATAAGACCTTTTTATAACAAAAAAGAAAAGCGACGCGCCGCCGACTGTATCGAAAAGTTGGGGCTTCGCGGCTTTGAAAAAAGGTCTTACCGCGCTCTTTCGGGCGGACAGCAACAACGGGTGCTTCTTGCGCGCGCGCTTTGCTCGACGGAGAAGATAATTCTTCTCGACGAACCCGTATCGGGGCTCGATCCCAAAGTGACCGCCGAAATGTATTCCGCGATAGAAAAACTGAACGCCGAAGGTACTACGGTGATAATGATCTCTCACGACGTCGCCGCGGCTACGAGATACGCGAGACATATTCTTCACATAGGCGGAGAAGTGTTTTTCGGCAGGAAAGAAGAGTATATAAAGAGCGAAAACGGCAAAAAGTTTTTGAGAGCGGGGGGAAACGAAAATGTTTGAAACTTTGATAACTTATCTGAATTTTCCGTTCGTAAGGTATGCCCTTATAGTCGGGCTGCTCATTTCGCTGTGTTCTTCCGTACTCGGCGTTACGCTCGTATTGAAGCGTTTTTCGTACATAGGCGACGGGTTGTCCCACGTGGCGTTCGGCGCGATGTCGGTCGCCGCGGTGGTAGGACTTACCGACAGGCTTCTTCTCGTCCTGCCGATAACCGTCGTATGCGCCGTCATACTGCTTAAATCGGGACAAAAAGCCAAAATAAAGGGGGACGCGGCGGTCGCGATGATATCCGTCGGAGCGCTCGCGATAGGCTATATACTTATGAACAAGTTTCCCACGTCTTCCAACGTTTCGGCTGACGTTTGCAGTACGCTTTTCGGTGCGGCTTCAATACTTACGCTTACCCGTTTCGACGTGTGGCTGTGTATCGGGCTGTCCGTCGCGGTGGCGGTCGTGTTCGTGTTTTTGTACAACAAACTCTTCGCGATAACTTTCGACGAGAATTTCGCGCGTGCCACGGGCACCAACGCGGGCGCGTACAACCTTATACTCGCGATAGTCATAGCCGTGGTCATAGTACTCGCGATGAATCTCGTCGGCTCGCTTCTCATATCCGCGCTCGTCATATTCCCCGCGCTGTCCGCTATGCGAGTGTTCAAAAATTTTCTTTCGGTTACCGTGTGTTCGGTAATAATTTCGGCGGTGTGCGCGCTCGTCGGAATAATCGCGGCTATACTTTTGAGTCTTCCCGTCGGACCTACCATAGTGGTTGCGGACATAATCGCGTTCGCGGTGTTTTACGTCGCGGGATCTCTCGTTGGGATAAGGAGAAAAAGCGTATGAAGAAATTGAGTTTCGTATTGGCGGTAGTCGCCGCTTTGACGGTTTTCGCGTCCTGCGGAAAAAAGGATAAATACGTTCTGGACGAAAAGACGTTTTTTCTCGTGATGACCAACGTATGGTATTACCCGGAGCAGTACGCCGGGGCGGAAATGGAATTTGCCTGTTATACTTACAGGCTTACCGACGTCGACGGAAAGGAATATATGTGCGGAGTGAGAAAATGCGCTTCGGGTTACGGGTGCAAGTGCGGAAAAGATACGATAATCGGCTTTTTGCTCGAATACGACGGCGCCGTTCCCGAGCCGATAAAGCAAAGCGAAGATTCGCCCGAAAAAGCCTGGATACGCGTAAAGGGCAGGCTTAAAGGGAACGGAAAGACCGATATATACGTCTACGCCTACAACGGCGACGAGATAGACTATAACACCGTAGAAAAGATAAGTCTTCTCACTTTTTCGGCGGACGACGTCGAGAAAATAGAAGATTATTCGGGTCTTAATTATTACGTGAGTTAAAGGAGAAATTATGGCTAATAAAAGAGTAAAAGAAGAGCGCGCACGCGAAAACGAGCGCGCAAAAAGGCAAACGCTTATCGTGAACGCGCGCAGGAAGTTTCAGCCGTTCGCACTGTCCGCGGCGATAGTCTCGCTCGTTATTATGCTTTTGTTTTTCGTCGACTGGGCGGCGGTGTACAATACCGACATACGCGGAAACGAAGTAAAGATATCCGGATTCAATACGTTTTTTGCGGCGATATCGGGCGGATATACGAAAGCGGACAAGATATACGGCAATATGGCGGCGCCCTTTTTCTATTACGCGGCGGATTGGTGCAAGGCGATAGGGGTGCTTACCGTGGCGGCTTTTTTCGTGAATATCCTTTGTCTTGCCGCGTCGCTCACGGCGTATTTTACGGAGTATAAGCGGATAAGCGCGCTGACGCTCGGGTGCGCGGCGGTGCTTTTCGCGCTTTTGCTCGCGATATTTTTCATCGCGCTTTCCATGAAGGATTCGCGGATACTTCCCGTGTATTGCGGCGGAAATCCCAAGTGTTCTATACGGTCGGCGGCGCTTCTTCCGGCGGTCGTTTCGGCGGGATGCTTTGCGCTGTCTTTGATCGGGTGGATAAAATACGAAAAAGCGATGAAAAAATTATAAGTTAAAACGACCCGACGGTACAGTCGGGCAGATGAATCGTTGAGAAAGTAAAAGCCCCGTTTTTCGGGGCTTTTATAATGTTCAAGAAGCCGCCCGATCGTTTCGCGATATTCGGGACGAATAATAATCCGAACGATTATTGTTATCGAAGAATTACGCCGAATTTGCGCGTTGCGATTTACATTTGCCTTAAATGATATTATAATAAAGGGGCAATACGTCGATCGGCGGAGTCGGTATGCGATGCGGATATGAAAAACAAGGACACGGAAGCGGTCATCCGACCTTCGCCGCAGGCGAGCGTATAAAATTATCAAAAGAGAGAGCAGAACGATGAAAATTTTAGCGATAGGCAACAGTTTTTCGGACAACGCGACGCGTAAGCTTCACGAAGTATTGACGGCGCTCGGAGAAAAGGACGTATATATAGGCAATCTCTATATAGGCGGCTGTTCGATAGATACGCACGTAAAGAACGCCGAAGAGTCGCTGCCCCTTTACGATTACAGGGTAAACGACGGAAATGGCTGGGTAACGACTCCGAATTATAAGTCGATAGACGCGCTCACGTCCGAGAAATGGGATTTTATATCTATGCAGCAGGCGAGCCACGACAGCGGCATAG
>CAMNIW010000063.1 GCA_946540675.1 uncultured Clostridia bacterium
GACGGTAGAAGACATAATAGGCGAGCCGCTCGACGTCCATAAACTGTACAAGACCAAGGAAGAACGCAGACAAAAGGTGCGTTATCTTATGGGGCTCGTCGGGTTATCGGAAGAACACGCCACCCGTTACCCGCACGAATTTTCGGGCGGACAAAGGCAAAGGATAGGCATCGCCCGCGCTCTCGCCGTCGAACCCGAGTTTATAATTTGCGACGAACCCGTTTCGGCGCTCGACGTGTCCATTCAGGCGCAGGTCGTCAATATGTTCGAAGAGTTACAGGAAAAACTCGGTTTAACTCTTATGTTCATAGCGCACGACATACTCGTCGTAAGGCACATTTCCGACAGGATAGCGGTAATGTATCTCGGCAAAGTGGTCGAACTCGCCGATTCCGACGCGATATGCGACAATCCGCTTCACCCGTACACGGTAACGCTTATGTCGGCGGTACCGATGCCCGATCCCGACGCGGCAAGGCACGCGCACAGGATAATACTCAGCGGAGATATACCAAGTCCCCTTAACGCGCCGTCGGGCTGTCCGTTCAGGACCCGTTGTCCGATAGCGGACGAAGATTGCGCAAAAGCCGTACCCGAACTCAAAGAAGTCGAAAAGGGCAGGTTCGTCGCCTGTTTCAAGTACGGACAATTAAAAAAAGATTTTAATTCCGACAAGGATTAAAAAATAAAGAAAGGAGAAAAAAACAATGAACAAAAAACTTTCAACAGCAGTAGTAGGAACTTTGTCCGCGGTAATGTTGTTCGCGACCGGTTGCGGCGGCGGAACTGCGGCGACCGTCAAAGAAAGAGATCTTTCCAAGGCAAAAATCTATTCGATGGATCTTACGTCTATCGAAGGATATACCGATAACGTTACCAACGGAACGTGGGCGGAAACCTACGACAAACTCATCGGTTACATAAAAGCCGAGCCCGACAAGGATAAGCGTTTCGCCCTTATGCACAAGGCGGAAGACATCCTTATGTCTACGGGAGCGATCGTACCCCTGTATTACTATACGGACGTGTATATGATCAACAAGAATATGAACGGATTTTATGCGTCTCCGCTCGGCTATAAGTTCTTCCAGAAAACCGACGTAAACGGTTCTACGGATAACGTCAACGTATGCCTTGCGTCCGAGCCGCAGTCGATAGACCCCGCGCTCAACTCGGCGGTAGACGGCGCTACCATAATCAGCCACTGCTTCTCGGGACTTTACAGATGGGTACAGAACGGCGACGCTCTCGAACTTGAACCCGACTGCGCGAGAGAAGAACCGACCAAAGAGACCGTGGACGGCAAGACCGTATACACCTTTACTTTAAGGGAAGGTCTTAAATGGTCCGACGGCACCGATCTCAAAGCGTCCGACTTCACCAAGGCGTGGAACAGGGCGATAGATCCCGAAACCGCCGCCGACTACGAATATATGTTCGACGTAATAGACGGATACGCGGACGGCAATCTCAACGCCGTGGCGGACGACGCAGCGGGAACCATAAAGGTAACTCTTACGCAGGACGTGGCGTACTTCACCGAACTCTGCGCGTTCCCGACCTACTTCCCCGTACCCGCCGGCGCTTATACCGATACGAAGTGGGCGACCGAACCCGCGACCTACGTATCCAACGGCGCTTACAAACTTACGACGTGGGATCACAACTCCAAGATGGTATTCGAGAAATCCAACACCTATTGGGATTCCGAAAACATCAAAATGAAGAAAATAACCAACTACCTTTCGGACGATTCGACCGCGATGCTCACTTCCTTCAAGAACGGCGAATACGACTTTATCGACGACGTTCCCCAGGACGAGATCCCGTCGCTCAAAGCCGACACGGAGCAGTTCAGGATCGCCGGACAACTCGGAACTTATTACGTAATATTCAACAACAATATGGACCTTCTTCCCGCGTCTTACACCAAAGATAAGAGCGACGAAGAAATAGCCAAAGCGCTTTGCGAAGTAAGAACGGCTCTTTCTCTTCTCATCGACAGAAACTACATCTGCGAAGAGATCGGACAGGCCGGACAGCAGCCCGCGTCGTCTTTCGTGGCGATGGGTCTTACCGACGCCGACGGAGCGACCGAGTTCTACAAGAACGCCAACAAGCAACCAGACGGTTCTTACGGATATTACAGCGTCAAGAAGAGCGACCTTTCTTCCAACAGGACGAAAGCGGTCGACACTCTTAAAAAGTACTACACCTATAAAGACGGCAAGTTCACCGACTTCCCGCGTATGACCTATCTCTACAACACGAGTTCGGGTCACCAGACCATAGGCGAGTATTTGCAGGCGACCTTCAAACTGTACGGCGTAGATATGTCGCTCGTAAATCAGGAGTGGAACACCTTCCTTGAAACGAGAAAGCAAGGCGACTACACCATCGCGAGAAACGGCTGGCTCGGCGACTACAACGATCCCATATCCTTCCTTGATATGTGGCTCACGAGAAGCGGTAACAACGACGCTCAGTTCGGCAAATAAGATTTTACCGCGACACCGCGTTCCCGAAAATTTTCGGGAACGCTTTTTTTGTCCTTGATTTTACGGTCTGCCGATGTTATAATATAAGCGATTTTATTTTGTCGTCGTAAATTTGCGGAAATAGTGTTGACAAATCCGTTCAAAAATAATACAATAGAAAAAATTTTATAAGGAAGAGAATAGTATGGCAAAGATTATAAACGAACCGTCTCACACTTTTAACGAGTATCTTCTTATTCCCGGTTATTCTTCGTCGGAATGCGTTCCCCAGAACGTCAGTCTTAAAACACCGCTCGTGAAATACAGGAAAGGCGAAGAGCCCGCGCTGTCGCTCAATATCCCGATGGTATCGGCGATAATGCAGTCGGTTTCGGGCGAAAAACTCGCCATCGCTCTCGCCGGTGAAGGCGGAGTGTCCTTTATATACGGCGCGCAGACGATAGAAAACGAAGCGGCTATGGTAAGGAGAGTAAAGAGTTATAAAGCGGGCTTTGTCGTCAGCGACTCCAACATTTCTCCCGAAGCGACGCTTAAAGACGTTCTCGAACTCAAAGAGAGAACGGGACATTCGACGATAGCGGTCACCGACGACGGCACGGCGGAAGGAAAACTTCTCGGAATTGTGACGAGCAGGGATTACCGCGTCAGCAGGATGTCTACGGATACAAAGGTGTCCGAGTTTATGACGCCGTTCGACAAACTCATCGTCGCCAAAGAAGGCACCACGCTTAAAGAAGCCAACGACATAATCTGGGATCACAAACTCAACTCTCTTCCCATAATCTCCGCCGACGGAAAACTCTTATATATGGTTTTCCGCAAGGACTACGACAGTCATAAACAAAACCCCAACGAACTCCTTGACTCTTCCAAGAGATATATAGTCGGCGCCGGCATCAACACGCGCGACTATGCCGAGAGAGTGCCCGCTCTCGTGGACGCGGGGGTAGACGTCCTTTGCATAGACTCGTCCGAAGGTTTTTCGGAGTGGCAAAAGAGAACGATAGAATGGATAAGGGCGCATTACGGCGAGACCGTAAAAGTCGGCGCGGGCAACGTGGTCGACGCGGCGGGATTCAGGTTTTTGGCGGAAGCGGGCGCGGACTTCGTAAAGGTCGGCATCGGCGGCGGCTCGATATGCATCACGCGCGAGACCAAGGGCATAGGCAGGGGACAGGCTTCTGCTCTTATGGACGTCTGCGAAGAGAGAGATAAATATTATAAAGAAACGGGAATATACGTTCCCGTATGTTCGGACGGCGGAATCGTCTACGACCATCACATAACGCTCGCGCTCGCGATGGGTGCGGATTTCATAATGCTCGGCAGATATTTCGCCCGTTTCGACGAAAGCCCGACCGAAAAAGTAGCCATCGGCGGCAATTACTACAAGGAATATTGGGGAGAAGGCAGCAACCGCGCGAGAAACTGGCAGCGTTACGATCTCGGCGGCGACAAGAAACTTTCGTTTGAAGAAGGCGTGGACAGTTACGTTCCCTACGCCGGAAGTCTTAAAGAAAACGTCGCTATGACTCTCGCCAAAGTAAGGTCGACGATGTGCAACTGCGGTGCGCTCACGATAGCGGAACTTCAGAAAAAGGCGGTGCTCACTCTCGTTTCCGCGACGAGTATCGTCGAAGGCGGCGCGCACGACGTCATACAAAAAGACAAGAGCGGAATGATAAAATAACTTTAAGAGAAGGCAAGCCCTTCTCTTTTTATTTTACGTATTATCAAGGATTTTAACGCAGTATATACCGCCGACTGCCGCCGAGAATCGAGTTCAATCTATTCGCACTCGGCTACCAGATTTTGCGGCATAAGAAAATTTAATAGGTAGCCGCTCGCATTTAGGTTGACATATTTTCGGGTAAATGGTACAATAATATCGTGATCCCGTCGGGGTCGCATACAATTCGATTTTTCTGTCACTGACGGATATGTGGATAACCACAGGGGAGCAGAAAAAGTTTTGTGAGAGTATAACTCTCTGCCGACCGTCTGGGCGCACGTTTTCCGTTTCGGGATAAGTGCGCCTTTTTAATTTTTCGGAGGTTTTATGAGTAAAAAAGTCGGAATAATTATGGGAAGCGACAGCGATTTGCCCGTTGTCAAAAAGGCTATCGACACGCTCGAAGCGTTCGGTGTAACGACCGAAGTGCACGTCTATTCGGCGCACAGGACGCCCGCGGAAGCGGCGGACTTTGCCGAGAACGCGAGAAAAAACGGTTTCGGCGCGATAATAGCGGCCGCCGGGATGGCTGCGCACCTTGCGGGGGCTCTCGCCGCGAGAACGACCCTTCCCGTTATAGGCATACCTTGCAAATCGGCTCAATCGGACGGCGTTGACGCGCTTTTATCTACGGTACAGATGCCGGGTGGGATACCCGTTGCGACCGTGGGGATAAACGGCGCGACCAACGCCGCTTTGCTTGCGATAGAAATTCTCGCGGTGAGCGACGAAGAACTTGCCGAAAAAATAGCCGCAAAGCGCGAAAAAGACAAAGCGGCGGTACTCGAAAAGAACTCCGCGATAGAAGCGGAATTCAATAAATAAAATTCAAATTTTCAGGAGATATATATGAAAAAACTCGAACAACTCTATGAAGGAAAGGCAAAGAAAGTATTCAAAACCGACGACGAAAATCTTTATATCGTATCTTATAAAGACGACGCGACGGCTTTCAACGGGCTTAAAAAGGGCACCATCGCGGGTAAAGGCGTCATCAACAACAGAATGAGCAATATGATGATGAAACTTCTCGAAGAAAAGGGCGTAAAGACGCACTTTGTAGAAGAACTTTCCGAGAGAGAAACTCTCGTCAAAAAGGTCAGAATCGTTCCGCTCGAAGTCATCATAAGGAACGTTTCCGCCGGCTCTTTCGCAAAGCGTTTCGGCGTGGAAGAAGGCATAGTTTTCGACGAGCCGACGATAGAGTTTTCCTATAAAAACGACGAACTCGGCGATCCGCTTATGAACGCTTATCACGCTATCGCCCTTAAACTCGCCACAAAAGAAGAGATAGAGAAAATCAAGGCTATGGCGTTCAAGGTCGACGAAGTATTGACCGAATATTTCAAGGGGCTCAACATAAGGCTCGTCGACTTCAAACTCGAATTCGGGCGTCTTCCTGACGGCGAGATAGTTCTTGCTGACGAAATATCTCCCGACACTTGCCGTCTTTGGGATCTTACCACCAACGAAAAACTCGACAAAGACAGGTTCCGTCGCGATATGGGCGGCGTGGAAGACGCTTATAACGAAGTAATGAAAAGACTTACCGAAAATAAGTGATCGTTTTTCCGTCGACGGCGGTTTCGGCGGAAAGCGGGCAAGACGGGGAAAACGGTGAGAATAATCTAAGGAGCGTTAATTTATGGGAGCGTATTTCGGAGTCGTCTCAAAAAGGGATTGCTTGGAAGACGTGTTTTTCGGCACGGACTATCACTCGCATCTCGGCACGAGAAGCGGCGGTATAGCAGTATTCGATAAAGAGCAGGGTTTACAAAGAAAGATACACAATCTCGGCAACGCGCCGTTCAGGACCAAGTTCGAACACGTCTTTGCGGAGATGAAAGGAACTTCCGCGATAGGCTGTATCAGCGATTACGATCCGCAGCCCCTTATAATAAGGTCGCGGCTCGGAATATACGCGATATGTATGATCGGTGTCATCAATAACCGTGCCGAACTCGTAGAGAGATACCTTTCGGAAAATTCCGGACACTTCGGACTTTCCACGGGTTCCGATATAAATCTTACCGAACTCGTCGCGTCGCTTATCGACAGGAAAGCCGATTTTGTAGAAGGAATAAAGTCGGCGCAAAACGAAATCGACGGTACCGCCTGCATACTCATACTCAAAGAAGACGGCAACGTTATCGCGGCGAGAGACAAACTCGGCAGGCTTCCCGTACACGTCGCCAAGGACGACGACGGATACTGCGTTTCTTTCGAGTCTTTCGCGTACGAAAAACTCGGCTATACCAAATATAAGGAACTCGGCCCCGGCGAGATAGCGGAAATATCTTCGGACGGGGTGAAGATCCTGAAAGAAGCGGGCAAAGAGATGCGTATTTGTTCTTTCCTTTGGACTTACTACGGCTATCCGACGTCTTCTTACGAAGGCAGGAACGTTGAACTTATGCGCTATGACAACGGCGTTTTGCTCGCCGAAGCGGACGAGCGCACGGGCAAGACGGTAGGAATAGATTACGTCGCGGGAGTTCCGGATTCCGGCACGCCCCACGCCATAGGTTACGCCAACGAGAGCGGAATACCTTTCGCCCGTCCCTACATAAAATACACGCCGACCTGGTCGCGCAGTTTTATGCCCGTCGTTCAGTCTGACAGAAACAAGATAGCCAAGATGAAGCAGATCCCCGTAAAGGAACTCATCGAAGGCAAGAGTCTTCTTTTTGTCGACGACTCGATAGTTCGCGGTACCCAACTCCGCGAAACGGTGGAATTTCTATATTCCAACGGCGCAAAGGCCGTGCATATGCGTTCGGCTTGTCCGCCGATAATGTTCGGTTGCAAATATCTCAACTTTTCCCGCGCGACGGGCGATATGGAACTCATAACCCGCCGTACCATTTACGAACTCGAAGGCGAAGAAGGTTTTAACCATCTCGAAGAATACAGCGACGCCGAAACCGAACGCGGCAGGGCGATGCGCGAAGCGATTTGCAAGAAGTTCAATTTCAGTTCTCTCGAATTTCAGTCGCTGTCCGATATGCAAAAAGCGATAGGGATCGAGCCTTGCAAGTTGTGTACTTACTGTTGGAACGGCAAAGAATAAATTTTTTAAGCCGTATAAGCGGCGCACCGCGTCGTTTACTGTCGGCTCTCAATCCTTTGGTGACCAAAAAGGTCTACCAAAGACTTTCGAGCCGCCGAGCCTTGCGGTGCTTGCTTCTACGGCTTAAAAACCTGAAACTCAAAAGACCTATCTCGGCGTTTCAAAAGACCTGTCTCGGCGTTTCCCGTTCACGAGCCTTGCCTTGCTTGCTTCTACGACTTAAAACAAAAAAGTCTATAAAGACTTTCGAGCCGCCGAGCCTTGCGGTGCTTGCTTCTACGGCTTAAAAACCT
>CAMNIW010000064.1 GCA_946540675.1 uncultured Clostridia bacterium
TCGGGACGGTTTCCGACGGCGACATTACGGCCTTTCTTATACCCGTTATCCTTTTAGGTCTTAAACCGCAAGGCGGCGCTTCCGTTACGGGAGCGCGTTTTTTTATGCTTTCAAGCGCGTTTCGCACAGTCGAAAAATCTTCTTCCGAATTGTCCGCCGAAAACATAAGGACTACGAAATCGGGATCGCAAAACTCGCATATAACGCCGTTTTCTTTGAAAATTTCCGCAAACTCAAACCCCGTATATCCGAAAGATTTCGGCATTATACCGATTTTCAGCGGCTCGTCGCCCGTAAGAGACAAGCCGAGCGATAACGCCCTTTCCTTTAATCTCTCTACCCTTTGCGCCGCGACGGACAGTTCTTGTCTAAAACTCCCCGCAAGTCTTGCGTTTGCCGCGTCGAGCGACTGCAATATGAGATACGAAGGACTTGTCGACCCGAAAAGCGAGAGCGCTTCTCTCGCGTTGTCCGCTAAAAACGCGGGAGCCGACGGAGATATATGCATATACGCTCCGCCCGTTATGACAGGCAAAGTCTTATGCGCCGAATCCGCGCACATATCCGCTCCGAGATCTATCGGATGCGCGCTTTTTTCCAAAAACTTCAAATACGCCCCGTGGGCGTTGTCGACTATGAGCAATACGCCCTTTTTCTTACACAAATCGGCTATTCCCTTTATATCTACGGTGTTTCCGAGATAGTCGGGCGAAGTGAGATAAACCGCGCAAGGCTCGCGCTCCAAAAGCGGCTCCGCGTCCTTTGCGGTTATCGGACAAGAAAGATACGATCCGCCGTTTTCGGGATATATCCACTCGATCTCGAAGTCCAGAAGAGCCGCCGCTCCGAAAAACGACTTATGGGCGTTTCTTCCCGCGAGAACGAGCGGTTTTTTACCCGAGACCGCCGCGTATTTCACCGCGAGATAAAGCATTGCGCGTATTGCGAGCGACGAGCCTTCCGCGGAATAGAACGTTTTTGCGCCGAAAAGCCTGCCCGCGTTTTTTTCGCTTTCGGCAATTATGCCGTCCGCTTCGTATAAACTGTCCGCGCCGTCGATCTCGGTAATATCGAAAGGCTCGTATCCGAGAAAGGGTTTTCCCTTATGCCCCGGCATATGCGCCCTTATATTGCCGCTTTCGGCGTATTTGCGAACGAAATCAACTATCGGCGTTTTCATCTTCGCTTCCGAGAGTTCTCGCGACGGCTACCGCTATCGCGCACTCCATTCTTTTTCTGAAAAGGTCGCACCCGTATTTGTATACGCCCTTAACCGACCCCGTCGCGTGGTACGCGTTCGCCGCGCAACCGCCCGAACAGTAAAGTCTTGCCCAGCAGTCCTTACATTCTTCTCTCGCATACACGTTGCACGCCTTGAATTCTTCCCGAACCGCCGTATTTGTCACGCCTTCGAAAACGCTTCCGAGCCTGAATTTCTCGTCGCCGACGAACTGATGACAGGGATACAGGTCGCCCCAGGGGGTAACCGCCATATATTCCGTACCCGAACCGCAACCCGATATGCGCTTATATATGCACGGGCCGCCCGTAAGGTCTATCATATAGTGATAAAACGTGAAAGGTCTTCCTTCCTTGTCCCTTTTCAGCATAAGACGGGCAAGGTCTTCGTACTGCTTCATCACGATCTCTTTGTCTTCTTCGGTAAGGGCGTTTTCGTCGCCGTCTTTCGTTACGACGGGTTCCATACTGAGTTCGGTAAATCCGAGATCGAGCATTACCTTTATATCTTCCAGAAAATCGGGGTTAGCGTGAGTGAAAGTGCCGCGCATATAGTAGTTTTTTCCGCCGCGTGCCGTTACGAGTTTTTGAAATTTCGGCACTATCCTTTCCCAACTGCCGTTGCCGGCGTAATCAACGCGGTATCTGTCGTGTATCTCTTTTCTTCCGTCAAGACTCAATACGACGTTGCTCATCTCTTTGTTCGCAAAGTCTATAACGTCGTCGTCTATGAGCATTCCGTTGGTGGTCAGCGTAAAGCGGAAGTTCTTGCCTTTCTCCTTTTCGATCGAACGGGCGTAGGCGACAAGGCGTTTTACCACGTCGAAATTCATAAGCGGTTCGCCGCCGAAAAAGTCGACTTCGAGATTTTTTCTTCCGCCCGAATTTTCGACCAGAAAATCGAGAGCGCGCTTGCCGACTTCGTAACTCATGACGGCGCGCTCGCCGTTATACTTCCCCTGACTTGCAAAACAGTATTCGCAATTCAAGTTGCAGGTGTGCGCGACGTGCAGACAAAGAGCCTTTACGACGCCCGCCGTCTTGTCTTTGAGTTTTCCCGCCATACCCGAAAAAGTATCGGGAGAAAACAGTTTTCCCGACTTTTTGAGTTCTTCGATCTGGTCGTAGCATTCTTCTACGTCTTTTTCGGTTACGTCGGCGTTTTCCGCGTATTTTCCGGTAACGGCGGATATGACGGTTTGTCTGTCGTTATCTTCATACAAGCCGATTACGTCGTACGCGACGTCGTCCACTACGTGCACGCTGCCCGAACAAACGTCCAACACTATGTTGTTTTTGTCGAATTTATATCTGTGTATCATAATAAAAAAATACCGCCTAACTTCGCAGGCGGAAATTTTTAATAAAAATCAATCGTTTTCTTTTTCGTTCTCACACTTTTGATTTGCGATTCCGCAACTGGTCTTGCAAGCGGACTGACAAGAAGTCTGGCATTCGCCGCAGCCGCCGTTTACCGCGCTTTCGCAAAGGTTGCGAGTTTCTATGGTCTGGATATGTTTCATATAAGTGCCCTCCGTTCGGTTTTATATTACTTTTTTATTATATCATCAACTTCGGATAAAGTCAATGAAAATTCTATATTTTTACAAGCCCCGCCCTGACCATTTCGTTGAGCGAAGAAAGTATGCCTATCTTGGCGTGATACCAGGTAAGTCCGCCCTGGAAATACACGGCGTACGGCTCTCTTATAGGTCCGTCGGCGGAAAGTTCTATCGACGAACCCTGTACGAACGCCCCCGCCGCCATTATCACTTCGTCGTCGTATCCGGGCATCGCCCACGGTATCGGCGTTACGTAACTGTCCACGGGCGCGGCTTTCTGTATGCCGAGACAAAAGGCTTCCATACCTTCTTTCGATCCGAGTTCGACCGCCTGAATCACGTCGTGCCGCTCTTCCCGACCTTCGGGAACGACCTTAAAGCCGAGTTTTCCGTATATCTCCGCCGCAAATATCGCGCCTTTCTCGGCACTCGCGACGACGGTCGGCGCAAGGAAAAAGCCCTGATAAAAACTTTGCATTACACCGAGCGATGCGCCTACTTCCTGTCCGAGCCCCGGAGCCGAAAGCCTGTACGCGCACCTGTCTATAAGATCCCGTCTTCCGCATATATAGCCGCCGATGGGGGCAAGTCCTCCGCCCGGATTTTTGATAAGCGAACCGACGACCATATCCGCGCCGTAATCGGACGGTTCTTTTTCTTCGACGAATTCGCCGTAACAGTTGTCGACCATAACGATTACGTCGGGTTTTACCTTCTTTACAAAGGCTATAAGACCGCCTATCTGCTCCGACGAAAACGACGGACGGGTCTGATAACCTTTACTCCTTTGTATGGTCACCATTTTCGTCTTTTCGGTTATCGCCTTTTTTATGCCGTCGTAATCGAAAGAGCCGTCTTTCAAAAGGTCTACCTGCGAATAACTCACGCCGTATTCTTTAAGCGAACACTTTGACGGGCGTATGCCGATGACTTCTTCGAGAGTATCGTAAGGCTTGCCGACGGGAGATAAAAGTTCGTCTCCGGGAAGAAGGTTTGCCGACAGCGCGACGGTCAAAGCGTGCGTTCCGCATACTATTTGCGGACGGACGAGCGCCGCTTCTGTGCGGAATACGTCGGCGTAGACTTTTTCTATCTTGTCCCTGCCGAGATCATTGTATCCGTAGCCGTTGCTCGCGTAAAAACACGCCGCGTCGACCTTGTTTTTGCGCATGGCGGCGAGAACTTTGCATTGATTGTATTCGGCTATCGCGTCGATTTTTTCAAATCGCTCTTTAAGACCTTCGAGAACGGTTTCTCCGAAGTCGTATACTTCATCCGATATGCCGAGTTGTCTGTAAGTATCGTGAAGATCCATAATTTTAATCTCTCCACTGCAATTATAGCATTTCAGTCGCTTTTTTGCAACGAAAACGCCCGATCTGTCGGGCGTTTCGTCAAATATCTTTGTTGAGAACCCTGTAAAGAAATTCACGAGTTCTCGGATTTTTCGGTTCGTTGAATATGACTTCGGGCGAATCGTCTTCCGCGATGACTCCGTCGTCCATAAACACCACTCTCGACGAGACGTCTTTGGCGAACTGCATTTCGTGAGTGACGACGAGCATCGTAAGTCCGCTTTCGGCAAGGTTTTTCATTACGAGAAGGACTTCGCCGACCATCTCGGGATCGAGCGCAGAAGTAGGCTCGTCGAAAAGTATGACTTCGCAATTCATCGACAAACTTCTCGCTATCGCGACCCTTTGCTTTTGTCCGCCCGAAAGTTGCCGCGGTTTTGCGTTGACAAACTCGGACATACCGACCTTTTCGAGATATTCGAGAGCGACGTCTTTCGCTTCTTGCGCGCTTCGTTTAAGCACCTTTTGCTGACCTATCATACAGTTTTTCAGTACGCTCATATTGTTGAAAAGGTTGAACTGCTGAAAGACCATTCCCACTTTCGTCCTGTAAGAACGGATATCGAAGTTCTTTTCGAGAACGTTGTCTCCGTGATACAGTATCTCGCCGTCCGTGGGCGTTTCAAGGAGATTCAGACACCTTAAAAGCGTGCTCTTGCCCGAGCCGGAAGCGCCTATTATCGAGACGACTTCTCCCTTGCTTACGGTCATATTTATATCCTTCAACACCTGATGATCGCCGAAGTTCTTTACGAGATGGTTTATTTCGAATACGGTATCAGTCTGCACGACGCTCTTCCCCCCTTACGTGTATTTCGGCTTTCGGATCGGACTGCGAACCCATTATCGTATAGTTGCTTTTTCCTTCCAGCAATTTCTCGGCAAGGCGCAAAAGTCTGGTTATGGTGAAAGTCAAGATAAAATACATTACGCAAATTATCGCGTACGTTGCGAATATTTCGTACGTCATCTTCGAAAGTACCGTCGCCTGATAAAAGAGTTCCGCCACGCCTATGACGTTGAGAACCGACGTATCCTTTATGTTTATGACGAACTCGTTGGAAATAGACGGCAGAATATTGCGGAGCACCTGCGGTATAACGACGTGCACCATCGTCTGAAAATGGTTCATACCGATAGACTGAGCCGCTTCGAACTGACCTTTGTCGATAGAGATTATTCCGCCCCTTACTATTTCCGCCATATACGCGCCCGTATTTATGGACACTATGAATATTGCCGACGGGATAAGTGGAAGAGTTTTTCCGCCGGCGGCGAAAGCGTAGCCCCAGTATATTACCATTGCCTGTACCATCATCGGCGTTCCGCGGAAAACTTCTACGTATGCCGACAATATGAAGTTGAGTATCTTGCGGAGAAAGGCAACAAACTTGTTGCGAGACTTGGGAATAGTGCGTATTACGCCTATGATAAGACCTATGATAAGACCTATCACCGTCGAAACGAGCGCTATTAAAAGAGTATTCCCTACCCCCAGAAACAATTGTTTAGCGCCTATCCGCCAGACTTTTGACATCGATTCGAAAAATGACATTATCGTTCCTTTTTACATACGTTTTGCGCGCCGACCGTTCGGCACGCAAAACGAGACTTCGTTGATTTTTTGTTGTGTTATACCCCGAGAGCCGCCGCTTGCGTTATCGCTTCTTCCATAAGTTGCGCTTTTCTTTCGGTCGATACTTTGCCGAGAGCGGCGTTGACTTTCGCAAGAAGCGAAGAACCCTTTTTAAGACCTACGGCAAGCGTTACGTTGGAAAGATCGGTAACGGTGAATCCGCTCGCGTTGTTGACGAGATGAATATAGGTAAATTCGGAATTTGCCGCGCAGTCCGCTATGGCTCCCGGCTCTTCGGCGATATATCCGTCGATCGATTTCGCTTTGAGAGCGACTATCATCGCGGGGAAATCTTCCATAGCCGTCTGATGCTGAACTCCCGATATCTGGTCAATAACCGTGTCGTGGAAAGTTCCCGACTGCGCGACGAGTTTTGCCCCCGTGAAATCGGCGATCTTTTCGGCGGAAGCGAACGCTCCGTCCTTGCGGACTACGACGACGAGATTCGATTCGTAATACGGATCGGAGAAATCTATAACCGCTCTCCTTTCGTCCGTCGGGCTCATACCCGCGATTATAAAGTCAAGCGCACCCGACTGAACGGCGGGGATAAGGCTCTCCCACTCGTATGCGTATATCTGCAACCGCATACCGAGTTCGTCCGCGACGTATTTAGCGATTTTTACGTCGTAACCGTTGGCATATTGACCGCTTTTTCCCTGTATGGCGACGGCGCCGTTATCGGCGTTGTACTGAGTCCAGTTGTACGGTTGATAAGCGCATTCCATACCGACTTTGAGTACGGGTCTGTCGTCGGCGGGTTCGCTTGAACCGCAGGACGCGACGGAGAAAGCGGCCGCGGCGACCATAACGATCGCCATGAGCAAAGTGAACAGTTTTTTCATAATTTTTACCTCCGTTTTTCAATCCAAGTTTCCAAACGAGTAAAAATAAAACCTGCAATACCGCTAACGCAATATTGCAGGAAACCTTATCCGTGTTTCATATACGTTAGCACTCCGCTCCAAAAAGAGCGACAGTCGGCAAGATGTTCTCTTGACGCCCAACCTTCGACGGACTCAAACCCGCCGCGGTTTCGGCAAACAACCCTTTCGTACCCGGTACCGTTTGAGCGGTGTTACCTTGAACTACTGATGTTGTCTGCGCCTCTACTCGAATGAATATTGAATTTTTATGCGTCAATAATACACCCCTTTTTACCTTTTGGCAAGCGTTTTAACGCACTTTTTCAAAATTTTTATAATTTTTC
Source organism: uncultured Clostridia bacterium (assembly GCA_946540675.1). Classification (GTDB taxonomy): domain Bacteria; phylum Bacillota; class Clostridia; order Christensenellales; family Borkfalkiaceae; genus UBA10281. The sequence goes on from CAMNIW010000064.1 coordinate 7,003, forward strand.
CGTTTCTTCTTCTACCGCCGCCGATCTCAACGCTTCCAGAACCGCCCCGATCTTTTTCAATACTTCGTCTTTGCCGAATCCCGTTTCGGCGGAAGTCGGTATTATATTGTATTCGGTCACTTTGAGAAACTTCGCTATATCCTTTACTCTCGTCTTTATCTGCGTTTTCGGTATCTTGTCCGCCTTGGTCGCGATAAAACAGTACGAAAACGCCGAAGAGTGCATAAAGTTGACCATCGTAACGTCGTCGCGAGTGGGATCGTGGCGAATATCCAAAAGAGAGAGAACGTAAGCCGCGTTGCGCCTGTCGGCAAAAAACGCCTCCATCGTCCTGCCCCACTTTTCCTTTTCTTCCTTGGAAACTTTCGCATAGCCGTACCCCGGAAGATCTGCCAATATAAAATCTCCGAAATCGAAATAGTTGACAAGCCTTGTACGCCCGGGCTCGGACGACGTTCTGGCAAGTTTGCGCGCGGACGCGAGCATATTTATAAACGAACTCTTGCCG
>CAMNIW010000065.1 GCA_946540675.1 uncultured Clostridia bacterium
GTCGTTTTGGTCGTCGGCGGCTACGTCGCGTACGTAATGCTTACCTATAAGCGGATTTCCGACAACGTCGTTCTGGAAACGGAAGGAACGGGCTCGGAAACGCCGCTCCTTATCGGCGAAGAATACGTCGTAACCACGCAAAACGTGGGTTTCGGGGCGTACACGGCGGACTTCACGTTTTTTATGGACGGCGGAAAGGAATCCCGCGCGAGAAGTAAAGAGAGCGTGGAAAAATGCATAAAACAGGCGGCGGAAACGGTAAACGGAACTTCGCCCGACTTCGTGTTTTTTCAGGAAGTGGATCTCGATTCCACGCGCAGTTTTCACGTCGATCAGAAAAAACTTCTCGACGGATATTTTGACGGCGACTCTTCGGTAAAGGCGATAAATTACGATTCGGCTTTCCTTATGTGGCCGCTCTTCAAGCCGCACGGCAAGTCGGTAAGTTCGATAGTAACCTATTCCAAAGCGAAGATAAAGTCCGCGATAAGGCGCAGTCTTCCCATATCTTCGGGGTTGTCGAAATTTCTCGATCTCGACAGGTGTTATTCGGTGTCGCGTATAGACGTGGCGGGCGGCAAAGAACTCGTCCTTTACAACGTTCACCTTTCGGCGTACGGCAACAGCGACGAGATACGCACGGCGCAAATGACTATGCTTTTCGCCGATATGCAGGCGGAATACGAAAAGGGTAATTACTGCGTGTGCGGCGGCGACTTCAATCACGATTTCACGGGTGATTCGACGCAGGTCCTTAACGGCGGCGGAACTACCGATTTCGGTTGGGCTCAACCCTTTCCGGCGGAACTCTTCTCAAACTACGGCGGCTTAAAGCGGTGCGTCGAGTATTCTTCGGGGAAAGAAGAGCCGACTTGCAGGAACTGCGACGTTCCGTATAAGGAAGGAAACTTCACTATAATAGTGGACGGCTTTCTCGTATCCGAAAACGTTACCGTCACGGAACTTAAAAACGTTCAGACGGGATTCGAATATTCCGACCATAATCCCGTGTCGATGAAATTTTTACTGAATTAAAAAGTATTACCCCGTCCGAAACGGTTTTCGGACGGGGTTTTGCTTTACAATTTGTATTTTTCGTATTTCAGCCGCGCGTAGAGCGGAAGACCGCCCTTCAGCCGTCTGTGCGGCTCGCCGTGAATAAGCGGCAGGGCGTATTCGTAAAATTTTTCGTTCAGGCTCACGCCGTCGGGGTTTATCCAGTCCGGCGGTATCGTCTTTTCGGCGTTGGCGGTCACGGTCAGGGGTACGGTTTCGTATTCTATCGAATATTGCGAGATGCGTTTAAGCGAGATCATCTTGTCGGTCTCGCCCGAAAACGCCTTTATAACGGCGTTTTTGCCCGCCGTAAACGCTTCTTCCACGTCAATAAGAGAAGCCGAGTGCGCCGCGCAGCGCTGTAAGATATTCAGTTCTATCGCCTTGCACTTTATGCCGAGCGTTTTGACTTCGCTCTTCAATATTCCGCACACTCCGCCGAGCGAAGAGTGTCCGAAAGCGTCGGTCGCCGCGGCGTCTTCTCCGACGTATCTTCCGTCGGCGTATTTTACGCCTTCCGAAACGGCTACTATGCATTTGCCTTTTTTATCCGTTACGCTTTTTACGTCGGACAAAAATTTTTCCTTCGAAAAAGCGACTTCGGGCAGATATATGAGATCGGCTCCGTAACCCGTTATATCGGCGAGAGCCGCCGAAGCGGTCAGCCAACCGGCGTTTCTTCCCATTATCTCCACGATAATGACCAGCGGATCTTCGTATATCGCCGCGTCGCGGTTTATCTCGGTTATCGTCGTCGCTATATACTTTGCCGCGCTGCCGTAGCCGGGGCAGTGATCGGTTCCCGCAAGGTCGTTGTCGATCGTCTTAGGTATACCTATGACGTTTACGGGGTAGCCGACTTTTTCCATATAGCGCGAAACTTTATCGCAGGTGTCCATACTGTCGTTGCCGCCGTTGTAGAAAAAATATCTTACGTCGTATTTTTCAAATACTTCGAGTATGCGCTTGTAGTCGGTATCGTCTTTCTCGAAGTCTTTGAGTTTATACCGTACCGACCCGAACGCCGACGCGGGAGTGTATTTGAGCGCGAGCAGTTCTTGTTCGGATTCCTTGGTCATATCGAAGAAGTCTTCCGAAAGCACTCCTTTTATGCCGTGGTGCGCGGCGAGTACCCCCGTACAGTTCTTTTCCGACAGGGCTTGGATTATTCCGCCCGCAATGCTCGCGTTGATGACCGCCGTCGGGCCGCCCGATTGCGCGAAAACGCATTTGCCTTTCAGATTTTTCATAGGTAAATTTTTACTCCTGAATAATTAGTTCGACAAAGCGGGTCTTATATCAGCAAAGTTCCGCCGCCATGCGGTAGAGTTCTTTGTCGATTTCTTTCTTTTGAGAGAGCGCTTCGGTTATGTCGAGATCTATGACGTTTTGACCCTTTATTCCCACGACCCGATTGGTCTTGCCTTCGATGAGAAGGTATATCGCGCGCGAGCCGAATTTAGCCGCGAGCATTCTGTCCGCCATCGTGGGCGAACCGCCCCTTTGCAGGTGTCCGAGCGTGGTTATCTTCACGTCGGAACCGGATATAAGCGAAATTATCGTCTTTATCTCGTTTTCGTTGCCGGCGCCTTCGGCGAGAATGATCACGCTGGCGGTCTTGCCGTTTTCGCGGTTTTCCTTGATGGTCTGCGCAACCTTTTGCAGGTCGTAGGGGATCTCCGGCACGAGAATATATTCGGCGCCGCCGCATATTCCCGAATAGAGCGCTATATCGCCGCAACGCCTTCCCATAACCTTTATAAGGCTGACCCTGTCGTGAGAAGTCATCGTGTCGCGGAGCGCGTTTATCGCCCACAAAACGGTGTTTACGGCGGTGTCGAAGCCGAGAGTGTAGTCCGTATAGGCAAGGTCGTTATCTATCGTTCCGGGGATGCCGACGACGTTTATTCCGCACTGGTCGGAAAGGGCTTTCGCCCCCGTGAAAGAGCCGTCGCCGCCTATTACGACGAGACCTTCTATGCCGCGTTTTTTAAGGTTGTTCGCGGCGATCTCGCGCGTTTCCGGCTGTTGAAATTCAAGACATCTTGCGGTTTTAAGAATAGTTCCGCCCCTTTGGATTATGTCGCATACGGACTTTGAATCCATCTCGAAGAGATCGTCTTCGACAAGTCCTTTATAGCCCCTGTCGACTCCGTATACTTCGAGCCCTTTGTTGAGAGCCGTTCTCACGCACGCCCTTATGCAGGCGTTCATTCCGGGAGCGTCGCCCCCGCTCGTTAAAATTGCGATTTTTTTCATATTTTCAAGTCTCCTTTATTATGCTTTGAAAAATTTTACGTCGTTTTCGTCGACTATCGAGAAGAGTTCGTTGATAAGCCCCCTGCATTGTCTGACTTTTTGCGACATCTTGTAGTTTTTGCCGTCTATCTTGAAGTAGACGGGTATATCTCCGGGATAAGTTCCGAGTATTTCGAGAATTTCGTCCTTTCGCTCTTTCGTTTCGTCGTTAAGGACTATGCCCATAACGTCGCGAAGGACGTTTCTCTCGGATTCGGTATCGACGGGTTTGTCGGTCACGCTCTCGGCGCTGTCGGCGATGACCGAAACTTTATCGTCTTTCAGTTGCAGTCTTCCGCGCACCTTGATTATCTGTTCCGGCGAGAGAATGTCTTTATATTTTTCGTGCGTTTTCGGGAAGAATACGCACTCTATCGAGCCGTACAGGTCTTCCACCGTGACGAACGACATAAACGTTCCCGCCTTGGTCGCTATCTTGTCGTATGCGGTGACTATTCCGCCGAGATAGACTTTTTGTCCGTCGGTAACGTCGGTATATTCCGTTTCGCCGTCTTCGTTTTCTTCGGTGTTTTCGAGCATAGCCGTCGTAAACGTGCAGTCCTTGAAACTGTTTTTGAATCCGTCGAGCGGATGTCCGGAAAGGTAAATGCCCGTCACGCTCTTTTCCAGCGACATTCTCTTTTTGCTGTCGTATTCGGGAACGTTGGGGTAGTCTACGGTAAAGGACGTGTCTTCGGTTATTATATCACCGAAAAGGCTCATCTGGTTGCTTTCTCGCTGTTTGGCGATTATGGCGACCCTGTCGACAAGAATGTCTATCATCGCCACCATCTGGGTGCGCTTTCTTCCGAATTTGTCGAACGCCCCCGCAAGTATCAGATTTTCCACCAGCCTTTTATTGAGAACTTTGCTTTCGCATCTCGAAATGAAGTTTTCGAACGACGTGTATTTTCCGTGGCGGTTTCTCTCTTCGACTATGCTGTCTATCGCGGAAAGACCTATTCCCTTTATGGCGGCGAGACCGTAACGGATCTTGCCGTTTTTCACGCTGAAATATCCGACGCTCTCGTTTATATCGGGCGGAAGTATCTCTATGCCTTCGTCGCTTGCGTAGGTTATATAGTTGGTTATCTCGTCCATAACCGTAATGCGGTTGTTGAGAACGGCGGTCAGAAATTCGGGCTCGTAGTAAGTTTTAAGGTAAGCCGTCTGATAGGTGATGAGCGAATACGCCGCCGCGTGCGACTTGTTGAAAGCGTATTTCGCGAAGTCTTTCATCTCGTTCCACACCTTTTTAGCGACGTCTTCGGGAACTCCCCTTTTAAGGCACCCGTCTATCGCTCTCGACACCTTCCCGTGCGAGTCCGTCGTTTCGGGTTTGCCGTTTATAAAGACGATTTCTTCCCTTTCCATCTCGTCGACTTTCTTCTTGCCCATCATACGGCGGATCATATCGGCCTGACCGAGCGTGTAGCCGGCGAGATCCTGAACTATTCTCATGACCTGTTCCTGATACACTATGCAGCCGTAAGTTTGCTTTAAGATCGGCTCTAAAAGCGGGTGAGCGTAAGTCACTTCTTCGGGGTTGTGCTTGCATTTTATGAATCTCGGTATAGAATCCATGGGGCCGGGGCGGTAAAGAGACACCGCCGCGACTATATCTTCTATGCAGTTGGGGCGGAGTTCCTTCATAAACTTCTGGAATCCCGCGGATTCGAGTTGGAATATAGCCTTCGTGTTGCCGGAAGACATAAGTTCGTAAACTTTCGGGTCGTCGTATGATGATTTGTCGAAGTCTATCTCCACGCCGTGGTTTTCCTTGATGTATTCTATCGCCATCTTAATATCGGACAAGTTCCTGAGACCGAGAAAGTCCATTTTCAGGAATCCGAGATGTTCGAGTTCCACGCCCGTATATTGACTGGTGATATCTTCGCCGTTTCTGCCGAGCGGCATATGTCTGTCGAGAATGTCGGCGCCGATTATTACGCCGCACGCGTGCGTGCTCGCCTGACGCGGCGAATCTTCGAGTTTTATCGCTATATCGACCGTCCTTTGTATTTCGGGACTGTCGTTGTACATTTCGATGAGTTCGGGAACGGAGAAGTCCACGCCGTAGTCCTTGTCCGTCTCTTTCGGCTTGTATTTCCCGAATACTTTCATAAGGATATTCGGGCGTTTAAGTTCGAATTCTTCGCCTTTGGCGTTTTTCCGAGTGAGTTTGTTGGGTATGGTCTTCGTGACCCTGTCGGCTTCGGCGTAGGGCAGTTTAAGCACTCTCGCGACGTCTTTTACGGCGTTTTTAGCCGCCATCGTGCCGAAAGTGACTATTTTACAAACTCTGTCCGCACCGTATTTTTGCCTTACGTACTCTATTACTTCCTGTCTCCGCGAGTCTTCGAAGTCCACGTCGAAATCGGGTGCGGAGACTCGTTCGGGGTTCAGGAAACGCTCGAAGTACAAATCGTATTTAAGCGGGTCTATGTTGGTTATTCCTATAAGGTAAGCGACTATCGAGCCCGCGCCCGACCCTCGCCCGGGACCTACGGATATTCCCATATTTCTCGCGGCGTTGATATAATCCCACACGATAAGGAAGTATTCGACGAAGCCTTGCTTTACTATTACGGCGAGTTCGGTCTCTATTCTTTCCCTTATCTTCGGCGTTTCTTCGCCGTATTTTTTCTTTATGCCTTCGTCTATGAGTTTTCTTATATAGACGAGCGGTTCTTCACCCGTGACGGGGGTATAGTGCGGAAACATATAGTGCCCGTATTCGAAACGGAAATTGCACTTGTCCGCGATCTCCAGCGTGTTTTCGAGCGCTTCGGGGTCGTTAGGGAAGGCCTGAGCCATCTCTTCGTAAGACTTCAGATAAAATTCGTCGTTTTCAAAGCGCATTCTGTTCGGGTCGGTGTAGTCCGCCGCGGTCTGAACGCAAAGAAGAACGTCCTGCGACATTGCGTCTTCCCTGTTGACGTAGTGAACGTCGTTGGTCGCCACCGTCTTTATCCCGAAGTTTTCGGCGTACAGCCGCAAAAATCTGTTTACTTCGGCTTGTTCGCGAAGTCTGTGGTTTTGCAGTTCGAGATAGAAGTCTTCGCCGAAAAGGTTTTTGAACCAGGTTATAAGGCGTATGGCTTCTTCGAAGTTTCTGTCTAAGATCGCCTGCGGAATATTCCCCGCAAGGCACGCCGAAAGGCACACGAGTCCTTCGTGGTGTTTTTCGAGAGTTTTCAGGTCTATTCTCGGCTTGTAATGAAAGCCGTCGCGGAATGCGATGGCGTTAAGGAGCGAAATGTTTTTATATCCCGTTTCGTCCTTGCAAAGAAGTACAAGATGATGGAGTTTTTGTTTGCCGGTCTTTACGGTAAGGTCGTCGCACACGTAAAATTCCGTGCCGATGATCGCCTTTATCCCGACTTTTTCGCACGCGTCGAAAAACGCGACCGCGCCGTACATATTGCCGTGGTCGGTAATGGCAAGCGCGGGCATTCCGAGACTTTTGGCCTTTTTCGTGGCGACGGCTATCTTGGTCGCGCCGTCGAGAAGGCTGTATTCGGTATGAACGTGTAAATGAACGAAATTCCCCATATTCTCAATCCATAAAGTTGATTATTATTTGGTTTTGTACGTAAATATATTCGGGTTTTATTTTTATACGGTCTTCAGATATGTCGAGAAATTTACGCACCGTGTTTATTTTCTGTTTATATTTTTCGGTAAAGTCGTATCCGAAACGGGAAGAGTAGTCCGTAAGCGATATGCCTTCGTCCTTTCTCAGTCCCAGCATGATGAATTCGAACTCTCTCTCGTCGCCTTCTATCTCTTCGCTGAAAATCTCGGCGACTTTGTCGCGGAGTATACAGGCGGTGTATTCGTCTATGCTCTCGGTATTGGTAAACCGCCTTTCGCCGATAAAGGACGACGCCGAAACCCCGAATCCTATGTATTCGCCCCTGTTCCAATAGTTGAGATTGTGCCGCGACTTATATCCGTCCTTGCAAAAGTTGGACACTTCGTATCGTAAAAACCCGTTCTCCGCGAGATGTTTTACGGCAAAGTCATAGAGTTCCGCCGTCCTGTCTTCGCTCGGAAGGTCTCCGTTTAAGTACTTGCCGTACATCGGCGTGCCTTCTTCGGCTTTTAAGGTGCACGCCGAAACGTG
>CAMNIW010000066.1 GCA_946540675.1 uncultured Clostridia bacterium
AAACGCGGGATCGGTTTTGAGTATTTTTCCCTGCGCGTCAGTCACTATCCTGTACTTGTGCGCGTATCCCTTGGCTCTTCCGCCCGTAAGATATGCCCCCACTACGACGAGAACGACGGTCAGTATGCCGAGAGCGGCGAAGGTCAAAACGGTCTGAAGACGAAGCGAATCGAGTTCCGCCTGCATTGCGGAGAAGTCCGCGTACGCCCCTACGTAAAACTTTATGTCGTCGAGTTTGATAAGCGAAACGGCGTAAGTCGTATCGCCGACTTTCATCGTCTGAGTGCTCGCGCCGCTGTCGGGGAATTTCGGACGGTAACTCATTATATCTTGCAGCGTTGAAACGTTTTCCCCTTCCGATTCCCTTAAATATACCGTTCTCCTGCTGTCCGAGAACACCGCGAGACCCTTGAAGCCGCCGTAAGATATGTCTTCGGTCACGGCGTTCATATCTTTGAAAGAAAGGGTGACCGTCTCGTCGGGGTTTGTCGTGCCGTAAATGGCGAAAACGCGTTTTTCGGAAGAGATGAATTCGTCCGTCGTCGCCGTATCGCACGCCTCCGCGAGCGTATATACGTTGAATTTATCCGCTTTAAGCCTTTTTGCGACGTTGGCGGCGACCGAATAGGTCTTGCCGTTTATTTCGAGCGATTCTCCCGTCAGAGTGGCCGTATAGTCGGGCGCGGCGGATTCGTTGCCGTTTACCGCGTCTATAAAGTTTTTCGAAAGTCTTGTCACGTCTTCGTTGTATCCCGCCATAAGCCCGTTGAACGCCACTGCGGAAGTGCGCTGATACAGCGTTATGGAAACGACGAGTTCCATAGCGAGAAGAACCAGCGCTATTATCGCGACTTTTACGACTTTCATTAAATTGAACTTAAAAGAATTGAACTGTTTACTCATTTCATTTATAAGCGGTTTTACAAAAGGTAAGAGTATTTTCCCGATATGACGAGAAAATACCCCGATTTACTTTTTCTTTTGAATTATATATTCGCCGTTGCCGGACGGGGAGTATACCGAACAGATCCCCCTGCCGAAACGCTTGCTGGCGTATAACGACTGATCCGCGAATTTGTACAGATCGTCGTAACTTCTCCCTACCGTTCTCGTGTCCGCTATACCCATCGAAACGGATATATCCACGCCGTCGAGTTCGCATATAAGCGCGCTTTGAAGTCTTTTTACCGCGGCGTCGAACTTATCCTTGAACTCCATACAGAGCAAAAACTCGTCTCCGCCGATACGCGCCACGATGTCCGTACCGTCGGTGCGTATGTTTTCGAGAGCGATCTTTCCGACGAGTTTAAGAACTTCGTCGCCGAAAACGTGTCCGTAGCGGTCGTTTATGCCCTTGAAGTAGTCTATATCGAAAATGCCGAGTATGACGTTTTTATTCGGGTCGGCGAGTTTTTCTTTAATTTTTTGTTTTGCGAAGTGCGTCCTGTAAAGTCCCGTCAGGCTGTCGTGGTTGGCGTGCCAGTTAAGGATTTTCATTTGTTTGATTTCGTCGTCGATGTCGACGGATTTTCCTATTACGCCGGTCATTTTGCCGTTATTGAACACCGCGACTATAAAAATTTTATAGGTGCGCGGCTCGCCCGAAAGTCTGAGTTCGCAGTTCTGAATATAGACGGGCTCTTTCTCGGTAAGTTTTTTTATGTTGACGATAAACTCTTCGAGTACGGGCTTGTCTATAAGTTTGAGCAGTCTCCCGTCGCTTGCGAGATTCTCGATCTTTTCGTTCATATTGAAGACTTTGTTTTTAAGCCCGAATACGAACAGTTCGCGAGAGTCGATAGAGTAGAAGAAGACGGTTTCGTTAGCCGCGTTCATCAATTTTGTAATATCGACGTCCCAGTTTTCCGGCAGTTTGTTTTTAATTGTATTGAAGTAATCGTTCATAATACAACCCACTTTTCACCGAGCGCATAAAAAATTTTTATCTTTTGCACCGGGTCATATATAATATATATAACATATTATGCTATAAAAATCAACAAATTTTGCGGCAAAAGTCGAAAAAACGCGGTTTTTCCCTGTTTTGCGGTTGTTATTCCGCCGTCATTGCGCCCATATCCGCTAAGCGGCGATGCTATTGTCATTGCTCCGATGTCCGCATTCTGTCATTGCGTCAATGTCAGTTTACCTTGTCATTGCGTCAATGTCCGCCCCCTTTTGTCATTGCGTCAACGTTCTCTTACTGTCATTGCGAGGGGCTGAAAGCCCCGTGGCAATCTCAGCGTGCATATACTTTACGCTACCATATTTCAAGAGTTTACTAAACTCAAACTCGCTGAGATTCTTCGCTTCAAATGACAGGAACCCCGATTATAATATATGTCGCAAATACCATAAAAACATCATACGTATATAAGAAATCAATGCGGCTGCCGCATTTTGCGGCAGCCGCTATCGCTTGGATATTATGTTTTTCGGTCAGCATTTCAGCCCTGTTTTTTATAACCGAATACGAACGTCGCTTCGAATCCGTTTCCGATACCGTCTGCCCAAGTCAAAGGCCAGGGTATCGCTATTTCGTCGGTTTCGGCATATACGGTAAACGTATCGTCCTGAATTGCTCCTGCCGTGTAGAGTTTTTCCACGGTCGACGGGATATATATGGATTCCAGAGCGGTTCCGTTGAACGCGTTAAGATAAACTTCGGTCACGTTTTCGGATATCGTCACTTCTTTAAGCGAAGAACAATCCTTAAAGCAGTCCTTTGATATTTTAGTCACGCCGCCGGAAAGTTGTATCCGTTCGAGTGCGGTGCAGTTTTCAAACGTGCTTTCGCTCAAAGCGCAATTATCGGGGATCGTCATTTCCTTGATCGACGAGCAACCGCTGAAAGCGGCTTTGCCCAACGTCATCAGGTCTTTGGGAAGAATTACGTCCGTAAGATTCGCGCAGTTCCGGAAAGCGCTGACGCCTATGGATACGAGTTGCGGACACAAGGTAACGGTTTTCAGCGAAGTCGCGTCCGCAAGAACAAAGTTAGGCAACGTCGATATTTCCGAAAGGTCTATGCTCTCCAATGCGCTCATACCGTTAAACGCTCCGCCGCCGAGAGAAGAAACCTTTTGCGGTATAACGAGTTCTTTCAGTTTTTCGCATCCGAAGAAGACGTTGGAAGCGCTCGTCTCGCTCGTAACGGTCGCGGACGCCGTACCTATCGTGGTAAGGGTAGACGGGAGAACGATCTCTATAAGCGACGTACAGCCGTTGAAGGTGTTGTTATTGAGTACGAGCACGCCTTCGGGTATGGTTATCTTTTCGAGATTTTCGCACCCTTGGAAGGCTTTTTGACCTATGGTGTTGAGCGTTTCGGGAAGAATTATTTCGGCGGCCTTCGACAAGGCGAACGCTTCGGCGGGTATATCCGTTATCGACGACGGAAGGATTATCTTGCTTGCGCTTGTTCCGGCAAACGCGTTTGCCGTCAGGGTTGCGCCGCTTTCTATCGTTACTGTTCCGTCGTAAGCGGCGGGAACCGCTATCAATTGTTTAGCGGAAGTATACAGCACGCCGTTTTCGTCGGTATAGTAGGCGGAATTTCCCGCCGGGACGACTATCTTCTCGAGTTTTTCGCAGTTATTGAACGCTTCTTTTCCGATGGTTTTTACTCCGGCTCCCAAAACGATTTCGGTAAATCCGCTGTTATTGAAAGCGTAATCTCCGATTATCGTCACGGACGCGGGGATATTTATGCTCGTAAGAGAAGTACAGCTTTGGAAGAGTTTTGATCCTATTATAGTTATTTTATTGCTTTCTATTACGACGGATTCGAGATATTCGCAATCGGCAAAAACGGATGACGCTTGCGTCGCGGTCGTCTTTGTTCCGAGTTTGGTCACGCTCGCGGGGACGGTTATCGACGTGATGCCGCTTCCCTGGAACGCGCTGTCGCCGATAGTCGCCAGTTTGCTCGGAAGTTTTATCTCCGAAAGCGCGGTACAACCCTTAAAGGTATTGTTAGGTATTTGTTTATAGTCGTCGGGGATGTTTACGGTCGTCAAAGACGTACAGTCGGTAAACAAGTCCGTTCCGATAGTCGACGGGACCTTTGTCGGGAAGGTAAACGACGTAATACCCGTTTTGCTGAACGCTTTATTGCCTATACCCGTGATATACGACGGAACTTCTATCGAAGAAAGTGCGGAACATCCTTCGAACGTTCCCGTGCCGATAAACGGGAATTTACCGTTTTCGGGGAATTTTACCGAAACGAGATCTTTACAGTTCTGGAAAGTGTTTGCGGTGGTCGTAGCCGTAACGGCCGAAGCCTTTGTTCCGGCGTAGAATCTCTCTACGGTTTCGGGAATGGTAATGTCGACAAGACCGGAGTTCGCAAACGCGGACGCGCCTATCGCCTTTATTCCCGACGGTATGTCCACGTGTTTAAGCGACTGACAACCGTTGAAGGCGGAATCTCCCAACTCTTCAATATACGCGGGAATAGTTATCGAAGACAGCGACGTACATCCGTTGAAAACGGACGTGCCGAGTTTACTGAATTTCCCGTTTTTGGGGAATACGACTTCTTCGAGATCCGCACAGTTATAGAACGCGTAACTCCTGTATTCCGAGTTTTTCCCGGACGTATAAGTAAATCCGAGATTTTCAAGGTTGTCGGGGAGAGTTACGCTTACGAGTCCCGTTCCCGAGAAAGCGTACAGACCGATGTCGGTTACCGACTTCGGAATGCTGATTTCGGTAAGCGATTTACAGCCCTTGAACATACCGTTTCCGATAACCGTAATTCCGTCTTCTATCGTTACCTTGGCAAGATCCGCGCAATCCGTAAACCACGCGGGCATCTTGTCGGAAGCGACTACCGCCGATACCGTGCCCAAAGTGTTGAGAGACGCGGGAAGGGTTATTTCGGTAAGTCCCGTGTTGGCAAACGCGGAATTTCCTATCGTCTTCACGGATTCGGTCAATTCGAAAGAAGCGAGATCCGTACAGTCTTTGAAGGCTTTTGCGCCTATTTCGGTCAACGATCCTTTGACGATTATGGATTTAAGTTTAGAGCCTGAGAAGGTTTCGTCGCCGATCTTCGTTATTTTTTCCGGCAAGATAATTCTCGTGAGACCGGTATTTTTGAACGCGCCGTCGCCTATCGTTTCGACGGTGTCAGGCAGATTTACGGACGTAAGAGCGGTGCAGTCGACAAAGGTGTTTTTGCCGATCTCCGTTATATCCGAATCTTTCCCGAACGTTACTTCTCTGAGATTGCCGTTCTTGCTGAATACCGATTGAGCGGCCACGCCTTTTGACGTGATCAAAGCCCCTTCGATAGTCACTTTTTCAAGATAGTTACATTGAGAGAACGCGCTGTTTTCGACCGTAACGTCTTTTCCTATAACTATTTCGGTGATACAGGAAAGCGCAAACACGCTCGAACCTATCGACTGCAACGACGACGGCAATTCTACGGTTTTAAGTTCCGTACAGTACATAAACACGTTGCTTCCCGCGAGTTTTTGGAATTGACTGTTTTCTCCGAAGCGTATCTCGTTTAAGCCGGAACAGTACGCAAACGATTTATTCGCAAACGATATCACGCTGTCGGGGACGTAGAATTTTTCAATGCTTCGGCATTGTTCGAAAGCCGATTGTCCTATCGTTTCGAGCGTGCTGTTTTCTCCGAACGCGACCTCTTTAAGTCTGTAACAGTTCTTGAACGATTCCTTGCCTATCGATACCACGCTGTCGGGGATGGTTACCTTTGTTATAAACGCCTGACCGTCAAACGCGTTGTCGCCGATCGCGGAGACGCCTTCGGGGATCGCGAATTCACCCGTCACGACGCCGTAAACGTATTTTATCTCGTCGCCGTTCTTGTTATATATTATAGGCTGATTTTCGTCCGCGGCGAAGTTCTGGCTGTCTTCGTCCACAGTTATCTTTCCGAGAGAACCGATAAATCTCAAAGCCTGTCCGAGCGACGTTACGGATTTCGACAAATGGAGTTCGTTTATGTTACAACTGTGGAACATATTGTTTCCGAGTTTTATAGCCGAAGTGCTTACGGGGAAAGAGAAGTCCTTTATGCCCGTTCTTCCGAACGCCGTGGTGCCGATGTTCGCGATTTTACTGCCTTCTTCGAAGTCTACCGTCGTAAGGTTACGGCAGGAATCGAAGGCGTAGTCGCTTATCTTGGTAACGCTTGCGGGGATTGTGATTTCCGCAAGGCGTTTGCAGGAAGCGAAAGCGTTTTGATCTATCGTATCGAGTTTGCTGCCTTGCTTAAACGTTATCTCGCGAAGTCCGCTGCTTCTGAACGCGTCTTTTTCGATCTTCGTTACGCTTGACGGGATACTTACGGCGTCGAGTTTGTTACAACTTGAAAACGCGTACGCGGGTACCGTTTTCAGACCTTCGGGCAAAACGGCGGAATTTATTCCGCTGTAAGCGAAACAATACGTGCCGAGCGTTTCGAGTTTGCTGTTTTCGGCAAATTCGACGGTTTGAAGGTTGGAACAATAATAGAAAGCATATTGTCCTATCTTCGTGACCGTAGACGGGATATAGACGTTTCTTATTCCGCCGTTCGACCTGAAAAGATCGTCGCCGAGTTCGGTCGTTCCTTCGGGGAAAGATATTTCGTAAAGGAGATTACATCCGCTGAATACGGATTTTCCTATTATAAGGCTTGTCGTTCCCGGGGCAAACTTTACCGAAGTAAGGCTCTCGCATCCGGCAAGCGCTCTGTCTTTGATTTCCTTTACGGAAGCCGGTATTGTGATTTCGGCGAGAGAAGAACAGCCGTTGAACAGATCCGCTCCGAGTTGGTCGAGTCCTTCGGGAAGGGTTATCCTGCTCAGCGCGGAGCAGTAGTTGAAGAGTTTTTCTCCGAACTGTACGGTATTGCCCGCGCCGAGATCGGGTATGTCGATTTCCGTTATAAATTTATTTCTCGTAAAAGCCTGATCCCCAATTTTAAGCGAACCTTCGAGTCCGTCGGGGAAGGAAACGGAACTTACGACGGTGTCCTTGAAGGCTTCGGGGCTTATTTCGTTTATCGAAGAAAGTATCTCTACCGCTCCGGTCTTTCCGCGCGGACAGAAGAGAAGTACGGTCGCTTTTCCGTCGGTTTTCTTATAGAGAATACCGCCGTCGGATGTATAAGCCGCGTTTTCTTCGGCAACGTTTATCGCGGAGAGAGATTCGCAATCTTTGAACACGGACAAAATTTCGCCGTTTGCCGCGAGAGAAGTTACGCTTGCGGGGATAGTCGCCGTAACGAGAGAAGAGCATTTTTCAAAGGCGTATGCCCCGACGGTCTTCGTTCTTTCGGGCAGTATGATTTCCGAAAGCAGCGAACAGCCGAAGAAGGCTTTGTCGGAAATCGACAGGTCTTCGGTTCCGCCGTCTTCAAAAGTC
>CAMNIW010000067.1 GCA_946540675.1 uncultured Clostridia bacterium
GAACGCATCCGTCACCCGTCGCGCGGCAACGCGCGCCGTATAAAGCGTCAATTAAGTTTCCTTTCATAATTATTCTCAACCGCTACGAAAACGGCGAAATATGCGCCGTTTCCCATATTCTCCGTCGTCAATGTAATACTATAAGCGCGCCTTCGCCCGCGTCGAGCGTGAGCGGTATCTTCGTGCCGACCACGTCGCACCCGTCCGCGCGCTGAATCACCGTATATCTGTATTTTCCGTCGAATTCAAGCGTGACGTCGGCTTTGCCCGTTCTGCTGTAATTGACGACGTAAAACGCCGCGCCGCCGTTATAATCGAAACAGCCGACAACGCAATCGTCGCCGCTTATCGCGCTGAGTTCCCTGTATTTCTCACCCGAAATTACCGTTTCGCCCTGCCTGCCGTTGGTCACTATCGCTTCGGTGGCGACGTCGCCGTGAACGATAACTCCGTCGTTGTATGCCTTCATAAGATATTCGTCTACGGCTTTGACCTGCTCGTTGGCGCGCTTGGCGTAATAATACCAGCGCGTAAGATTGGCGTTTGCGCCGATAAGTCCGTTGCGGTTTTCAAAATCGTAGGTGTGTCCCGTCTGATAAGCGAACCAAAGGGGCTGTATGACCGGGAAATACTGTATAGCCTTGGCTCCGTAAGCAAGACTCATATTGACGTCGAGAAGAAGTTCGCCTTCCGACGGATACGGATCCACCGTATCTATCCACGACATCGAGTCGTTCCACTGTCCGCCTGCCTGCAACATACGCCAGAAAGGTATGTCGTACTTTATCGCGTATTCGCGGTATATAGCGAGCCTGTTATAAAGGATCGACGTCATATTGGAATCCGAAGTCTCCGCGCTTTTATACGGATACTGCGTCGCCGAAAGCATCTTGGGACGGACGGTTTCCATATAGTTGGTTATATATTCGTCGTACGTTATCGGTTCGGAATATCCCCACATCGTCCAGGTGTTTTTCCACCAGCCGAGAACGTTTCCGTACAAGTCGACGTCCAAGCCGTCGCTCTCGTCGCAAGCCTTTCTCAAAACGCCGAGATTCTTTATTTCGTGAGTGAACGGCTCGTCCTTGGCGTATATGCCGAGAACGTTCTTTCTCTCCCCGTTTTTGGTTATGTCCGCCATTATTTGTTTTAGTTTGTTCTTGCCCGACTCCTTGCCGAGTTCCATATTTTCGACGGCGTACGGCGACGTCTTGTCGCCGAGTTGCTGCTGTACGTACTGAACGTTGAAATAATAGCCTATCCCGTGTTTTTCGGCGAGATCGAGCATACGGTTAGCCGTGGCGTTAGCGCCGTCGTTCATCCACATATCTCTCGAATATACGAGCATATTTATGCCCGCTTCTTCAAGTTTTCCGTATACGTAATCGGAAATCAGTTCCTTTATCTCGTTTCCGTCTATGCTTCCGCCCGAAGTCGTCGGCCCGTAAAATCCGCCTATCGGCATTACTTCGTCGCCGCCGAGATAGTCGTAATAAAGCGTCGCATAGTGCTTCGGATCGGTCTTCGAAGCGGCGGTATAATCCATACCTTCTTCGTATAAAACGACGTCCCCTGCCGCAACCGTTCCCTTTCCGTTGTTTTTCTTATCTTCGGCGGTCCCGCAGGACGTAAGACCTAAAGTCAACGTTGCCGCTAAAGCGAAGGACAATAATTTTTCGGTTCTTTTCATATCTTTTCTCCTTGCTATGAAAATCACTTTCCGAGTTTGTTTCTGAGAAGGTCGCTCGGGTCGGGTTTCGTAGTATAGTCAAAGTCTTCCGCCGTCTTGAAAATGTTGGATCTGAACGGAATTATTTTACCCGTCGGGCGCACGTCTTTTTTGTCGAGATTGGTTATTTCGAAATTGTCTATGCGCATATTGAGCGCGCTCACGCACTCTATTCCGTTGGCGGGGATCGCGCTGTCGCCGTAAGAATATATCCTGACGTAGCCCGTTTGCATCGCGCCCAGATCGTAATGGAAACGCGCTTCGCCGTAATCGGCTTCGTCGTCGAGTTTGTAATACATATCCAAAGCGCCGTCTATTACGGTGAATTTAACGTTTACCGTCTTATCTCCGACGTAGTTTTTGTTCCATATATTCTGCTCGCCCATCGACGTTATCTTGACGGCTTTTCCGTTGCGCCAGAGAACATAGCGGTTGTTTATCATACCGGACGTCGGATTGACGTGATCTATTTTCTTCAACGCCCCGTCGTGCTGCAAATAATCGAATTGAAGGAAAGTCGCCTGTATGCCTTCTGACGGCGGATCGTCGTAGTTCTTTACGCCGAAACCTATCATAAACCAATTGCTGATATATTGGAGTATCGCTCCGTCGTCGGCAACGATCCCTTCCCTTGCGAGAAAGGGCACGTCGAATTTGAGTTCGAAATTGGAGAACGCTTCCTTGGTCGTGAAATAGCACGTTCCCGCGTTTTTGAATACGAGTTCGCCGTTTTCGACGTATATACCCGACGGCGACGCGGGAGAGACCGCGGACTGAGAATAGAACATATTAGCGTTGTATCCCCTGTCTTCAAAGGTTTCTTTATACGTGTCTACCGTTTCGGGTGCGTCGTACGTATAGGACAGCGCTTCCATATCGGCAAGGGTGAATTTGTTTCTCTCTTCGCCCGAAGATACCGAAACTATGCCCATAGCGCCGCTGACGTCTATCGTGAAAGCCTTGCCGTCAAGGATCTTTACATCGTTGTCGTTACAACGGAGAGTAAGATAGGTCTTGCCGTTTACGTCCACGCGGAGATTTACCTTTATCGCGGTGTTGAGCGATAAAAGCGAATATTTACGCTTCGCGCTGACCGCGCTCGGCTCGCCGGCGGTCTTATACTCGTTGACCGCGACGTATATCCCGTCGTCGTAAGTAAACTCTATTTCGGCGGAGTTTACCGCTCCGACGCTGTCTTTGGATCGCTTTAATCCGAACACCAAGGACACTTTTCCGCCCGAAACTATTTTCTCGACGTTCATATCGAGCGAAAGAGAAAAGAGATCCTTTATGCCGTATTCCTTATAGTTGTTAGCGGACGCCTTGGATATAATGCTCGCGGTCTTGCCGCAAGAGTCGTCGAATACGATTTTGTCGTTCTTTGCGTAAACGTTGCCTTTGATGAAAAAGTCGCCTTCGTTTATGTACGACCCCGATACCGAAGCCGAACTCATAATGTAGTTCTCCGAAGAGCCTGCGCCGACGTTTTTAGCGTTTATCGCGGCAGGAAGCGCGAGCGCCGTGACCGCGGCGCAGGATAACGCCGCCGCAAAAATCCTGTTTATCCCCTTTTTCGTCATTTTGACCAGTCCTCCCAGTTCTCGTTTATTTTATTTATGAGAGCCGTCCATACTTTTTCGGAATCTTTTCTGTCTTTAGGATTAGCCGCGCAAAAAGGCATAATGTAACTTATTCCCAAATAGCCGTCCGAACCGAGATTGGTAAACACTTCGGACTTATCCACAAGTCCCGTGATCGCCGTCGCGGTATCGGTAAGAGAGAAAAGTTGTTTGTTCCATTCGGAAAGCGAAGATTTGTCGAATTTGCTTTCGTCCGTAAGTTTTGCCGCGTGCGGCATTTGGGTATAACTCATACGCGTAACGATACCTTCGTCCGAATAATAATATTTAAGGAAGTCTTTGGCGCCGTCCGCCGCCTTAGAATACGCGGGCACGAAAGCATAATGCTCCGCTCCGTTATTGTAAAGGACGTTTCTCGCCTGCTTTATTCTCGCAAAGTCTTTTGCCGAACACAGCAAAGAAGAGTCCGCGCCTTCGTCTACCTGCTTTACGATCTCGGAAAGCGTTTCGTCGGACATATCCGAGTTTTCGAGTTTCTCTACTATCGAACTTATTACGGGAAGTTTCATAATCGCCACGTTAGCCGTGCCGCTCGACTCGTTGAGAAGCCAACCGCCGTTTACGTTGAATACCGCCTGCCCCTGCAAAAACAAGGTTTGCACCTTGGTAAAGTTGGTGTTGGTGCATTCGGGATGAACGGTCGCGGGGGTAACTATCTTTTCCGCGACTTTAAGAGCCTTATATCTGCCGTCGCGCTCCGAAATAACCTGTTTTGACGGCGTGCTTCCGTCAATCGCGCGAAGTTGCATAAACGTGTCGTTATAATAATCGAGCCCGTCGTACTGCACCTGCCAGCCCGTCATCGGGTATATCCAATAACCGTTGCCGCCCGACGAATTGAAGAAAAGCCACGGCTTTACGCCGGCTTTGGAAAGACTCGCGTCGTTGGTAAGGTCTACCACGAGATATTCGAGTTCGTCCGTGGTTCTCGGGATCTCGTATTTTACCCCGTCTATTATATCGGTATTATAGACTATTCCGCACCACGCGTTGCCGTACGGAAGGAAATAAGACGTTCCGTCGGAATTTTTTACGCCGTTCAATAAACTCGGATATATTTTCTCCCTTATGGTCATACTCTCCCCGTCCGCGCGGGAATCGAGTACGTCGTCGAGTTTTAAGAACTCGCTATTATATTGCATAGTGTTGAGCATTGTGAAATACAGGTCGTACGTATTGTCTTCGCCGAGATCCAACGTCTTTATTATCGTACTCGCGTTGGAATCGTAATCGAGCGTCACGGTATACTCAGACTGCTTTTCGTTATAGTCGTCGACTATTTTTTGCATATACTCTACGCCTTCTCCGGCTTTCCAATAATAAATCTGGACGTCGGTTGCGGTGTCGGGAACGTTTCCGCCGACGCCGCCGCACCCGACGGCTCCGAGCGCAAACGCCGAACATAAAACCGCACAAACAATCTTATTGCCTTTCTTCATTTTTAGTCTCCTGTTTGTAATTATCCGATCCGACGATCGGGAATTATTCTTTTATTCCGCCGAGCGAAACGTTGCTCATAAGCGCGTTGTTGCACGAAACGAAAAGTATGAGCGGCGGTAAAAGCGAGATCGCGCAAGCCGCGTACAAGATATTCATCTTGGAATCGTACATCATCTGCGTGCGGAATTGATATATACCGACCGCAAGAGTCGGCATCTTGGGAAGATAGATGAGCGCCGAACCGTAAGAGTTCCACTCCGTCATCCATAAAAGCACGAACAGCGAGCCCGCCATCGTAACGCTTTGCGGAAACATTACTCTGAAATAGATCTGCCAGTCGTTGGCTCCGTCTATCTCCGCCGCTTCGGCGTAACTCCACGACATACTGCTGTAAAACGCGTGCATATATAAGAAGTTCATCGAAAATCCGCCGAGCGACGTCAGGATCATCAGTCGGGAATTTAAGAATTTGAGTTTATACAAAAGCCTGTACATAGCGGAACCCGAACCGAAAATCGGAAGAGTTATTACCACTATGACGAGCATATAGATAAATCTACTGCCGAAAAACTTATATTTCGCAACGACGTACGCAAACATAGACGTCACTAATATATTGAGCCCCGCTCCGAGAAGAGAGAAATAAAGGGAATTGCCGAGCAAGGTCATAAAACTCGCCCCGTTGGCGTTCATTTCGCGGAAAACGTCGATATAATTTCCGAGTCTTATCGCGCTGAAACCGAACGGGTTTGCCGCGACTTCGTCCGCCGATCTCATCCCCGAATATACGCACCAGAACAGCATATATACGT
The DNA here is from genome assembly GCA_946540675.1 of uncultured Clostridia bacterium. Classification (GTDB taxonomy): domain Bacteria; phylum Bacillota; class Clostridia; order Christensenellales; family Borkfalkiaceae; genus UBA10281. The sequence goes on from CAMNIW010000067.1 coordinate 5,622, forward strand.
AAGAAAACGCAAATACGCAAAATACGGCGAACACTATGCAGTATAAGACCGTTTCGGCGGGAGTCTTGTGAATTTTAAGTTTGTTTTTCATATCCGACCCCCTTAATACTGCGTTTCTTCTATTCTCGAAGTGAGAAATTTTCTTATGAAAAGCGCGATCACGCAGGATACCGCCGTAAGCATAAGCCCCATCGCCGAAACCCTGTAAAGGTTGGGCGATCTCTCCGGATTGGTCGACTGCTGTACGCGAAGATACATCCAGTTGGCGACCGTCTGCGTGCCGTGATATCCGCCGCCCGTAAGAAGGAATACGTTGCCCGACGCGCCGAAAAGTCCCGCGAACGACGTCGTGAGAACGAGCACGAGCGTTGGCCATACGAGCGGTAAAATTATCTGAAACATCTCTCTTATCCAGCCGACTCCGTCGAGTTTTGCCGACTCTATAATTGAATCGGGTATGCGCGAAAACGTGCCGCCCCAAATAATGAGATTGCCCGGGAAGCCGAGCCATATAAGATTGAGAAATACCATCTTGTTGGCAAACGACGAGTCGACGAGCGGCGACGGCGTATAGTCAAGACGGTAGAGAGATTGCAAAAGTTTGGGCATAAATCCCGAAGACGACATAAGTTCGGTATAGAAAAAACAAACGACTACCGAAGATACGAGCGACGGGATATAGAACAATACGCGGAAAACTTTGTATCCCCATATCTTTTTATAGATAAAGTAGGATATAAAAAGACCTATCGGAAGAAGCACCATCTGTATGCCGAAAGTCTTGAACGTGTTGACGAAAGCGATCCTTAAATTGTCCGTTTCTTCCGAAGACCCTTCCCGTATCTTTTTGAAAATCCACTCGAAATTTTCAAAACCCGCAAAGACGAGTTTTCCGCCTTCGGGCTTCTGAAACGCCATTACGAACGAACTGAAATTGACGTATACGTAAAAAACGAGAAAGTTGACTATCGGAATAATTATGAAAGACAATATAAAAAGCGTTCTCATTGCTTTTCTCTTGCCCGTATGGCGTTTTATTCCGATAGTCGCGTTGTTCATAATAATACTCCGTTTTTTTATTCGTCGTTCCGTCGGGTGTTCCCGACGGAACGACTGAAACAATAATTTATGCCGCCCTTATACCCGTCAGGCTACGGTTATGGTAAGAATATAACCGTCGGCGTCTTCGGTGCCGCCCCAGTCTTTACCTATGTCCTTTGCCGCAATGGTGACGGTATAACCGTTGGTCTTCATATCGTCCGTGATGGTCACGGCGTCGAGATTACAAGCGAGATTCTGCATCTTTATCCTTCCGCCGCTTCCCCACGCGTCGAAGAAGACTTTTTGTCCGTCTTTCGACTTGAAGTCGAGTTTGATGGAAGTTTTGCCCTGCTCCGCGAGATATTTGATATAATCGGCAGAGATCGTTATCTTGTTGTTTACCGTTCCGTCCGAATTGAGATCGAGAGTGAATACGTAAGTTCCGTCCGAATACTTCACCGCGGAATCCGCCGATACGTACGTCGCGGGTTTATCCGCGTCGAACTCTTTTATCCACTCTATTTTAAGGGTGCATCCGTCTGC
>CAMNIW010000068.1 GCA_946540675.1 uncultured Clostridia bacterium
GAAATTGTGGTTGTGCCAAAAGAATTTACAACCGAACTTTTCCATCTTCTCGCCCGCACGGTCGTATTTTTCGATATGCTCTTTATAAGTCTTTTCGTCCGTTATCTCGTTCCAGAAAGACGCGCCGAGACCTATGTTTTTGTTGCCGAAATACAGGTTCTCTTCCACGACGCGTTCGGTATCGCCGAGTATTCTGTCCGCGGGCATATGAGTAAGTCTTATTTCCGCGCCCGTTTCGTCGACCAGTTTTTTCAAGCGTTCTTTATCGAACGGCGCGCCCGAATACTGAAAATAAGAGTATCCTGTCTGCTGTAGTTTTCTGACCGTATCAAAAAGAGTCTCAGGAGTTGCGATAAACGTTCTCAAAGAATATAAATTTAAACCGAATTTTTTCATTTTGTCTGTATCCGCCTTTATTTTTTATTCGCTGCGAGCGACAACGCCCGCAGCGAAACAAATGAGTTTTAGTATATTATAACCGTCTTACCGCCGTTTTGCAAGCATTGCCGACGGGTTTTACGCTTTTTTGCCGCGTATTTCCGTGCAGTACACGTACGCTTCTCCGTCCGTGTTAATCCTGTTGAGAAGGAAACCGTTGCCCCAACCTTCGCGATACAAAAGCGTTGCGATGGCGTTTTTGGGCTGTTCGCTCGATTTTCTCTTTCCGCTTACAACGTCGCTCGCGAAAAGTTCTCCGCCTATAAACATCGAAACCTGCCACTCTTCGTCGGAACGCCGTATAAGGTGGAAGAATACCCATTCGCCTGTCACCTTGTAGTTGCCGAAGACTACCCACCTTACGTTGACGACCTTTACCGCAAACCAAAGTTCGGAATACTCCGACAACTCCGTCCTGTCAAAACAGCCGGTACTCAAAGTCTTACCTTTTCCCCAAGAACCCGATTCGTATTTTCTTACCGACGTAAATCCGTCGGGCGGAGTCACTCCGCTTTCAAGCGTCACGTTCTTGATTATCGGGTCTGACGTAGGACCGAGATAAGTACCGAATATATCGTCCGCCGCCTGCTCGGTTCCCGTAGCCATCTGATAGGTATACTCAAACGACACGTTTATATAAAAACGCTCTTTTCTACCGTTTTTGAGAGTAACCACCGTGACTTCGGTCGGCTCCCAACGGTCAATTTTCAGCGGATCGACGGTTATTACCGTGGTTCCGCCGCCTATCTCGTTTTTGCCGATATAGAGTTGCGTGGAAGTACCTAAACTGCCGCTGTATTCGCCGAGATCGAGAACGGGATTGCTCCTGTTGACGACGAACACTTCGTCAGAGCCCGGAAACTCGACCAAAACGCCGAACCCGACGACCGTAACGTCTTTTTCAGCCTTTATCGAAGGATTGAACAGTGACGTAGCGGTAACCGTAACCGTTTGTCCCGCCGCGATCTCTTCGGCGGAGAGAACTCCGCCCGAATACGTTACGCCATCGACTTCGCTTATAGTTATCTCAGAATACGGGTTGTCGACGACTATATTTACGGGGAAAGAAACCCAAAGTTCGTCTTCGAGCCCGATAAAGTTGACGGGCTGATTGACGTCGAGATTGTCCGCTAAACGTTTGAATATGAGTATTCCGCTTACCGTAGACCACTTATCGCTGTCGAAAGCCTCTGTGACCGCGGTATCGTAAGAAAGTTCTTTAAGCGAAGTCTTCTTTACGTCCGCGCCCGAATTAGCGAGAACGGTAGGATGAGAACATACCGCTACCGCGTGTTCGACGTCCGTCGCGCTTCCGCAAAGCGCTATGCTGTATACCGTCTTGCCGAAAACGGTGCCCGTTTCAAGCGTTATTTCCGCCGCCGAAGCGTCTATCAGACAGTTCCTTACGCGCGCTTCCGATCCCGCTTTGAACGTGAAGAACGAACCCGCTTTTCTCGGATCGGAATTTATATTTACGGTAGGTTTATCCCCGCATATCTTCTTATAGGATATACTGACGTTTTCGATAAGCCCTTCGCCCATCGAACATATAAAGCCGTTGCTCGCAAGTATAGTCGCTTCCGTGAAAGAAACGTTCCTTATTATTCCGTCTTTAGTTATATAACCGAATATACCGCCGCTCTCGCTCGTGCCGGAAGTGTTCCTGCTCGCGGTGACGCCCTTGATATTGTATCCCCTGCCGTCGAATATGCCGCCGAAACCTCTGGACATATCCGCCCAGTTGCTCTGTATAAGGAATACTTTGCCCGTATCCGTCATCGACGTTATCGTGCCGTTATAATCTATATCGTTGCCGAGAATAAAATATCCGTCGTAACGCTGGGAATTGACTATCTTTTGCTGTCTGTTGGAAAACTCGGTTTCTCCCGTGTTGGCTTCCGACGCCATTTTGTCGAGATCGGCTTTGCTCCTTATTATCATCGTATACACTTCGACGTCCATGAGATAGGACACGACTTCGGTGTTTACGGTGAGAACGCCGTTTCCGAGAAGAGCCGCTTTCTTGGGGAATTTTTCTTTATCGAACGTTATCGTCTTGCCCGATACGCTCGCGCTTACCGTTTGCCCCGCGTATTCGGCGTCCGTGACGGTGCCTATAAGATCGCCCGTTACGGTGTACGGCTGAAGATTGGAAACGTCTATGACCGTAGTTTCGGAAAGTTTTACCTTTGGTGCGACTACGGTAAGCTCGACTTCCGTACTTACCGTTTCGCCGTCGTATACAACGGTGCCCGTGACGAGGGTACTACCCTTTTTTAGTCCTTTTACGGTGTTGCCGTCGACTATCTGCGCGCAATCGCCGCCGACGTTCCAGGATATAACCGCATCGTCGTATACCGTTTCGCCCTTTCTTAAAACGAAGTCAAGACCGAGAACGTCGGAAAGTTCTCCCACGTCGCTTATGGTCGACACTTTCGCGGAGTATCTCCCTTCAGAGGGAGTAAACGCGCCGCTTACGGGATAAAGCCCGTAAGAACTTTTGACGACCTGCACGCTTATCTTCTTTGCCGTATATATACCCCTGAACGTGGTGTAAAGTATCATCTCGGCGCTTTCGGCCGTATCCGAAGCCGTGACTGTTATCACGTTGCCGCTTATCGAAAACACAGTCTTTGCGTTTTCGCTCCCTTCCGCGAGAGACCAGCCGTATTCGACCGCTTCCGCGACGGGAACGTTGTTCCATAACGTCTGCGCGTCAAACGATACCGAGCCGCCTTCTTCCAGCCTGTAAAAGTCCGATTCCACGCGTATGACCGGAGCGTAAGGCGAACGCTTGACCGACACTTCGCAAGTAGCCGTTTTTCCGCCCGCCGCCGCCGTTATGACAGTCGTTCCGATAACGCCTTTTGCCGTGACAAGACCGCTTTGGTCGACCGAAACGGCAGACTCGTCGGAAGACGAAAATACGGGTTTTTCGCTTGTGCCCGTTACGGATACGGCAAGCTGTACCGTCTCGTACTGATAAACTTCCGCCACGCCCGTTTCGAAGCGCACGGAAACCGTTTCCTCTTCGCCCCAACCGGGATCGGGATCTTTTTTAGGAGTTTTTTTGCACGAGATAAAGCCGATAGCGGCTACCGCGGCGAGCGCGGCTACGGCAAAACTTAAAAACAATTTCTTGAATTTTTTCATTTTTCCGCCCCCGTTAACCTAAATTCCAACTTTCGTATATTTCACTGATACTGCCGTGTTCTCTATGCGTCTTATTGCCGAGCGCCGCGAAGTCGTCCGCGAAAGTCTCTCGCATACGCTTTAATTCGCTCGGAGAGAAAGAGTCGGCGTAAGTCGTGCAAAGCACGAATCTCGGGAACATCTCTTCAATTAAAATATGCTTTCTCAAAACGGCGTAAAGGTCGGGATCGGATATCTTGTATTTTCCGATAGCGTCGTACGCCTTGCCGATGAGCGACATATATCCGTTGATCCTGCCTTCCGACCAACAGACTTCTTCTTCGAGTTTGCGCGACTGGATATATCCGGACACGTAATCGTCTATGTCGCGAAGATGAAGTGTGAGCTCGTCGAAATACCTGCGCATAAACGGCTCCGCTTCTCTGAAATAGTTTTTGAAAAACTTGTCGAGATAATGCAGATAATCGGAGTTTACGTCGAATTCGCATTTGGAATCGAGATAATTCCTGAGTTTGGTAAAGCCCGTATTATTCGAGTTTTCGTAAACCGCCTGCCAGAAGAAATATTTGGCACCGAGATTTTTGAAATATCTCGTCGTTTCGTAAGCTGTGTCAAAAGAGTTGTACGGATACATATACGAGTGGAAATTGTTGGAGTACGCCCATATATAGAACTCTCCGCCGACACCCGACCACGCTTCTACCGAACGGGCGAAACTCGCGTTTTCCTGCTCGTACCAGGAGTGCGTGTAGTTAGCCGTGGAAGCCGCCCACATTACCTGTACGCCCGGTGCGCAACCGAGTTTTACTCCGAGCCCCGTCCTGTTGCCTTCTTCGTCGAACCAACTCTCTTCTTTCGGTATTCCCTTGCCGTTTTCGTCGAGTTTGTAATCGCCGCTCGCCGTCTTTTCCACCGGCGGCTGAAGAGAACTGCCGTATATCAAAAGTATTATGTTGAATTCTTTGCCTTCGCCGAATATCTCTATCGCTTCGTCGGTTTGAAGCCACTCGGAAACCTTTTCCGATACCCTGTTGACGAGAGAAAGTGCCGCGCCCGACATCGTGTTGCCGTAATAGTCGTAACTCGCCTTACACGTCGGACATTCGCAATTTCTTACCGCTGGAGAATTCTCGGTCACGTCGTTTTGCGAGAACGACATATTGTTGACCGTCGGCTGTAACTTCATAAAGTATTTGGTGCGCTCGAATATATGCTCGACGAGCGCTTCGTATTCTTCTTCGTCGCCGTGAGCCGTCCAGCACGCCTGATACTTTGTAGCGTCCGACGACGCCCACTTCGGGTGTTCTTCCTTGTCCGCCGCGCTGACGAAAGAATCCATATTGTGTATCCAGCCCGCGCCGCCCATATTAAGGAATATTCCGCCCGTAGTGTAACCCATACCGTACAACTCGTCGTTGGTACAGGTGCCCGGATTCTGACGGTAGTCGAAGTCAGGACGTTCGGTTATCTCCATTTTCGGCATATACCTGCCGTCCCTTTCAAACGTTACGCAGTCTTCGGAAAACATATCGTAGCCGAGAACGGCGCGAAGGAAGGCGAGAACGCCCAATTGTCTTCCGCTTTGCGAATATGCGTTTATGAGTACGTTTTTGCCGTAAGTGGTGACGTAATAACCGGCCACGCCGAGTTTCTCGTACGAAGGCATTACTTTGTCGCACTCTTCAAGCTTGTCTTCGCACCCGATAAATATATATTTTGAGTCGAGAGTTATTTCCGCTTCCGCTTCTTCGGTCTTTTCAAGCGCGACGCCCGTCGCCGCGTATACCTGTCTGTTAAGAAACGTACTCTCCGTCATAGAACCTTTACCGACGACGATCGTATATTCGCTGTCGCCGCCTTCGACAAACGTGGATACCGGCGAAGCGTAGTCCACCGATACTTCGTGAAGAGTTCCTTCCACGCGGTGAAAATCGGTCTGACCTTCATTTATCGTTCCTTTTGCCACGGGACCCTTTTGCTCCGACGTGCCGCCGGATTTACAGGAACAGACAAACAGACAAGCCGCCGCAAGTATTATCGCAGTTAATCTCTTTATTCTCATTTTACGTTCCCCCTTAATCCGTCACCGTGACGACGTGTGTTATCGACGACGCGTTTCCGAATTCGTCGGTGACGAGCACTATGAATTTATAGGTTCCTTTCATCGAACATTGTATGGAATTGTCGTCTCCCCTTAAAATATAAGTCCTGCCGTTGGGACTGACCACGCCTTTTAAGACCGAAAGATCTTCGGCGGCGGTAAGATTGTCCTTACACTCGAAGTCGGGAAGAACTATTACGTCGCCTACCTTAGCGGTAGTCACGACGGCGTTTTTGAACCTTATCTTGGGCGCGATCTCGTCGATAACGAATATCGCGTTGCTTATGGGAAGTTCGTTTTCCGCGATCCAGCTCTCTTCTTTCATCGTATAGATCGCTTCGTATTTGCCGTAGCCTGAAAGAATTATTACATACGAAACGTCGGTGGGCACGTCTTCGAGACGCTTGCCGTTTTTATCGGAAACGATCTCTCCGTCGGGACCTTTGACGGTAAGAGTGAGCGACGTCGACGGCGAAAACGAGTCGCGCGCGACGGCGGGATACAATTCGCACTCTTCGCCTATCGAACGGTTGCCGCCCAAATTGCCGAAGATGGTAAAGCGCGGAGCGAAAACGTCGAGATTTCTACGGGAAAGTTCCGATCCCGAAACCGAAGTCACGAGATATCTCGCGCCTTCTTTCGCGTTTTTCATACCGACCCGTACGTATACGAGCGACGAAGAAAATCCGTTGAAGTCTTCTCCGCCGTCGGTCTTCAATACTTTGAGCGGTATTCCGCCCACAATGAATCTTCCGTCCGAATAGGACACGGAAAACTTCTCTTCGGTTTTAAGCGAAACCTTGGCTATTTCAAGACTGAGTTCGCCTATGGTCGCGGTGGTACCGGCGTTTTTGACTTTGAGAGAAAGGGATACCTTTTGGCTCTGATCCGCAGAGTCGGTAAAGGTTATCACGAGTTCGTCGTACAAAGCCTTGTCCGCGACGGGAAGGAAGGTTAATTCCGCCCCTTCCGCAAGTTGAGCGTTGGCAAACAACCAGTCGGCAAGTTCGCAGTTTCTTTCGGAAACCACGGCGACGCCGTTCTGATAGAAATTGCCTTCTTCGTTTTTATAACTCGTCTTTATGTTTTCTCCGTAAAAATAGTTAAGTCCGTTTATCTTTCCGTCTCCCCTGCAAATGACCGTGGGGATATCTTTTTGGGCGAGAGTCTCTCCGCCGCAAACGTATTCAACCTTTACTTTATCGCCGTTTTCGGAAACCGATGGAACTATCGTCATCCCGGACGCGTAAGTCTTTGCGCCGTTTTTATCGGTGACCCTTACGTCGCAAAGTTTTTTAGCGAGTTTTCCGCTCGTATAGTCGTCGGCGTAAGTTTCGGGAATGACGTATCCGCAATCGGATATGAATATTTCGGGGAAAACCGTATTGCCGACAAGGACGTAATCGGCGCCGCGCACGGCGTTTACTTCATAACTCGACGTACCCGTTTCGCCTACGTATCCGACGGCGTTGTATACCACCGTCCATACCCCTTCCGCGTCGGGTCTGAA
>CAMNIW010000069.1 GCA_946540675.1 uncultured Clostridia bacterium
TAAAGTTGGCCCCGTTTATATCCATCTTGGTTACGTAGGCGATACGCGGGACGTTATACTTGTCAGCCTGACGCCAAACGGTTTCCGACTGGGGCTCGACTCCGCCCTTCGCGCAGAAAGTCGCGACGGCGCCGTCGAGTACGCGGAGAGATCTTTCGACCTCGACCGTGAAGTCGACGTGTCCCGGTGTGTCTATTATATTGATTCTGTTTCCGTTCCAGAAACAGGTAGTGGCGGCAGACGCTATCGTTATACCTCTCTCCTGCTCCTGAACCATAAAGTCCATGGTCGCCGCGCCTTCGTGAACCTCGCCGAGTTTATGAGTCTTTCCCGTGTAGAAAAGTATTCTCTCGGTAGTGGTCGTCTTTCCCGCGTCGATATGGGCCATTATACCTATATTTCTGGTATGTTGTAAGTCAAATTGTCTGGGCATGTTTTTCTCCTGTTACCAGCGATAATGCGCGAACGCCTTATTCGCTTCCGCCATTCTGTGCGTGTCTTCTTTCTTCTTGACCGCACCGCCGGTGTTGTTGTATGCGTCCATAAGTTCGCTTGCGAGTTTGTTGCTCATCTCTCTGTCGCTTCTCTTTCTCGCGGCAGCGACTATCCAACGGATAGCGAGCGTCTGTCTTCTTTCAGGTCTGATTTCCATAGGAACCTGATAGTTGGAGCCGCCGACTCTCCTCGCTTTTACTTCAAGCACGGGCATGACGTTGTTCATGGCCTGGTTGAATATGTCCATAGGCTCGGCGCCCAATTTTTCCTGCGCCTTAGCCAAAGCGTCGTATACGATGGTTTGCGCGATTCCCTTTTTACCGTCAAGCATTATCTGGTTGATGAGTTTGGTCAGAACCTTGCTTCCGTAAATCGGATCGGGCAAAACGTCTCTTTTGGGGACGTTTCCTCTTCTTGGCATAATTTTATCCTCCTTTGAAATTTTTTAGGGTATATAACCCGTGTACAGCTATCGCTCTTAAACCGTTTCCGGGAGCGAACCTTCCGGCAGTCATACCGCCGTACTGCCTACTTTATCGGGCGTTTCAGAAATCTTCCGCCAAAACTTAAGTAGGTCGGTGTGTTTGCAAAAAGTTTTCTTTACGACGTCGCCGCTGTCGCAACGCGCAAATGATCGACTAATAACCTTTTATCGCGTTATATAAACGGATTCTTCAAAGTTCGTAAACCTGAAACGCCGAGATAGACCTTTTTGGTCATCGAGACGCTAAGGGTTTACAGCAAACGCAGAAGAACGAAGTTTATATGACGTTAATTATTTGGGTCTCTTAGCGCCGTACTTACTCCTTGCCTGTTTTCTCTTGGCGACCCCTGCGGTATCGAGAGTTCCGCGTATGATGTGATATCTTACGCCGGGCAAATCTCTGACCCTGCCGCCACGAATAAGAACGGAACTGTGTTCCTGAAGGTTGTGACCTTCGCCGGGAATATAAACCGTTCCTTCCTGCTTGTTCGTAAGACGTACTCTCGCGATCTTACGAAGAGCCGAGTTAGGTTTTTTCGGAGAAGTGGTCGTGACCGACAAACAAACTCCGCGCTTTTGCGGACAGTGGTTCATTATAGGTGTCTTGCACTTGTCCTTAGCGGTAACCCTTCCCTGCTTGATAAGCTGGTTGATGGTTGGCATGTTTTACCTCCTTTAAGTTATTTCGGATATTCTGAAAACGGACCCTAACCCGTTCAAAGAAAGCGATTTTACGCCGCAATTCGCGCAAATAACGCAAAAATCTGCAAAAGGGCATAATACCCCCTTTCGCAAACGGCATATTTCTTTAAGTATTTTAACATTTTTTATCGCCCCCGTCAACTTTTTTAATGACAATTAGCCATATATTATTGATTATTTTCGGCAAAAAGACGTAAAATATTGACTTGTAGGCGGTTTTAGCTTATAATTTTAAGCGGAGGTGAAAAATATGGCTGAAAATACAAGTAAGACAAAAACCGAAAAAATCGTATCGTATCTTCTTATTCTCGTTATAGGCATACTCTTTTGTTTAAGGATAGCGGCGGACGTCGTCAGCATCATAATCGGCATCGCGCTCATCGTGACGGGGGCGTTCAACATTACCCTTCTCGCGGCGAAAAAACTGCCGATAATAATGCCGAGCGGAATATACGGCGGACTTCTGGTCGCTCTCGGCATAATATTTATCGTGTACAAGATCATCGGGATAGTAATGGGCTGGATACCGTACGTCGTGATAGTCATCGGAACTCTGCTCTTTGCCGACGCTTTTCTCGGGAAATTCACGAGAAACGAAAACGTCGCTTTGTTCGTAGTAAAACTCCTTCTCGGCGCGGCGGCGATAGCGCTCGGACTTTGTCTGTTATTTATCGAAGGCTTCGGTTCTTGGGCGCAGGTGGTATTCGGCATACTTCTTATAGCATACGCGGTGTTTTGTCTTGTCACTCTGCTGGTCAAAAAACAGGCTAATAATTAACGTCAAAACTAAAAAAACGCGAACGGAAATTTCCGTTCGCGTTTTTGTTTTTCGGCGTCCGCAAACAAGGCAAATAAAAAAGACGAAGGAAATCCTTCGTCTTCTTCTTTGTCGTTGCAATTATCTCTTGCTGAACTGCGGAGCGCGACGGGCTTTCTTCAAGCCGTACTTCTTTCTCTCTTTCATTCTCGGATCTCTCGTAAGATATCCTTCCTTTTTAAGAGCCGCGCGAAGTTCGGGTTCGGCTTCGAGAAGCGCTCTCGATATGCCGTGACGGATAGCGCCTGCCTGACCGGTAAATCCGCCGCCCTGAACGTTTACGAACACGTCGTATTTGCTCTCGGTCTCGGTTAAAACGAGCGGCTGACGAATTATGAGTTTAAGAGTATCGAGATCGCAATATTCGTCGATATTCCTGTTGTTTATGGTTATAACGCCGGTACCGCCGGGAATAAGTCTTACTCTCGCGATGGCGCTCTTTCTTCTGCCCGTTCCCCAGAACTGGACTTTCTTCTTTACGGTTGCTTTTGCCATAATTCAATTCCTCCCCTTATTTGTCAAGTTTGAGTTCGACGGGCTGTTGCGCCTGCTGTTCGTGCTCTCCGCCCTTGTATACTCTGAGCTTTTTGAGCATCTGTCTGCCGAGCTTGTTCTTGGGAAGCATTCCTTTTACCGCTTCGTATACGGCGAGATCGGATTTCTCCGCCATCATCTTGGCGTAAGGAACCTGTTTAAGACCGCCTACGTAGCCGCTGTGATAAGTGTAAAGTTTTTGATCGAGTTTTTTACCCGTCAAAACAACCTTGTCGGTATTGAGTACTATAACGAAATCGCCCGTATCGACGTTGGGAGTGAACGTAGGTTTATTCTTCCCCCTGAGAACCGCCGCGACCTGCGAGGCAAGTCTTCCGAGAGGCATACCCGACGCGTCGACGACGTACCATTTTCTTTCGATCGTCTGATCGTTAGCCATAAAAGTCTTCATCTGAATTCTCCAAAAAACTCTGTTTTAATAGTTTATATTAAATGTCGCGTTCCGACAGAGGGGCTAGTTCCTCGGACCCGTTCCATTATAATCGCCAAAATATTTTAGCAAAACGAAAAGGATAAGTCAAGCGTTTTTTACGGGTTTTAACATTTTATCGCGGAAATTATCCCGTTTATCCTGTCCGCGCACGCTATAGCGTCCTTTTCCGTCCATCCTTTGGTAGTCATCGCGGCAAGTCCTATCCTTACGCCGCTCGTCTCCGACGGCTTTCTCTTTTCGCCGGGAACACAGTTCTTGTTGAGCGTTATATGCTCTTTGTCGAGAGCGTCCTGCACCGCTTTTCCCGTAAGGTTCGGGTGGGTCTCGGTAAAATCTATAAGGAAAAGGTGATTGTCCGTTCCGCCGGTCACTATTTCGTAGCCGAGTTCCTTGAACCTTTGACAGCACGCGGCGGTGTTTTTTACCACCTGTTTTATATACTCCTTGAATTCGGGCGAACAAGCTTCTTCCGCCGCCACCGCTTTGCCCGCGATAACGTGTTCCAAAGGACCGCCCTGACAGCACGGGAAGACCGCTCCGTCGACCTTTTTGGCGAGTTCCTTTTTGCAAAAGATCATTCCCCCGCGCGGTCCGCGGAGAGTCTTGTGCGTGGTGGTGGTTATTATGTCCGCCAAACCGAACGGCGACGGGTGAACGCCCGCGGCGATAAGCCCCGCTATGTGCGCCATATCAACCATAAAATACGCCCCGACCGACTTTGCGACTTCGTAAAACTTCTCAAAGTCGATTATTCTCGGATAGGCGCTTGCGCCTGCGAGAATGAGTTTCGGTCTGTATTCTTCGGCTTTTTTCTTTAAGTCGTCGTAATCTATGTATCCGTCTTCCGTCACGCCGTAAAACGCGGTCTTGAAAAGTTTTCCGGAGAAGTTGACCGAAGAACCGTGAGTCAGATGTCCGCCGTTGTCAAGGCTCATTGCGAGTACGGTGTCGCCCACGCTCAAAACGCTCATATACGCCGCGAGATTCGCGCTCGATCCGCTGTGCGGCTGAACGTTTACGTGGTAATCGGTACCGAAGACTTCTCTCCACTTGTCACAGGCGTATTCTTCGAGTTTGTCGACGACTCCGCAACCGCCGTAATACCTGCCTTTGCTGCCCGTCGCTCTCTCGGCGGGATAACCTTCGGCGTACTTGTTGGTAAGACACGACCCGACGGCTTTAAGCACGTTTTCGCTGACGAAGTTTTCGCTCGCGATGAGTTCGATATTCTCTTTTTGGCGTTGTTCTTCTTCTCTTATTAACTCAAAAACCCTGCTCTCCATTACTTTCTCCTTTTTTATAAAAAGGTTTGCGGAATTTTCTGCAAACCTTTTGCCGCGACGTCATTTCAATATAACGTTGATATGCGTCTTTTTACCCTTGTGAAGGACGAAACTCCCTTTTTCTTTGACTGCGGACGGAAGATCGAAGACGTTGGGCGTCACCTTGTCGTCGTCTATCGCGACGCCGCCGCCTTCTATAAGCCTTCTCGCTTCGCCTTTGGATTTGGCTACCCCCGCGCCGACCATTATTTCGAGTACGTCGGAATTTTTGTCCGCCGCATAGGTCGGCATATCTTCGGCGTTGCCGCCGAAAGCCGCGCGCGCCTGTTTTTGCGCCTGCAAAGCCTTTTCTTCGCCGTGAACGAGTTTGGTCACTTCGAAGGCGAGCCTTTCTTTGGCGGCGTTCATTCTCTCGTCGTTATATTTGGTGAGTTCGGCTATCTCGTCCATATCCATAAAGGTAAGCAGTTTCATACACTCCGCCACCTTAACGTCTTCCACGTTCCTGAAATATTGGTAAAAATCGTATACCGAACACTTGTTCTCGTCGAGCCAAAGCGCGCCTTTTTGCGTTTTGCCCATCTTTTTGCCTTCGCTGTTCAAAAGGAGCGTGCAGGTAAGGCAATAAGCGTCTTTTTGTTCCTTTCTCCTTATGAGATCGACGCCGGCGAGCATATTAGACCACTGGTCGTCGCCGCCCACTTCGAGCGAACAGCCGTATTTTCTGTTGAGCACGAGAAAGTCGTAACCCTGCATAAGCATATAGTTGAACTCGAAAAAGGTAAGTCCTTTTTCCATTCTCTGCTTAAAGCATTCCGCGGTAAGCATCTTATTGACCGAGAAGTATACGCCTATATCGCGAAGGAAATTAACGTAATTAAGGTCTAAAAGCCAGTCGGCGTTGTTGGCGATTATCGCGGCGTTGTCCCCGTCGAAACTTATAAATCTCGACATTTGCGCTTTGAAACACTCGATATTGTGTTCTATGGTCTCTCGCGTCATCATTTGCCGCATATCCGACCTTCCGGACGGATCGCCTATCATACCCGTGCCGCCGCCGAAAAGAGCGATGGGGCGATGACCGTATTTTTGCATCCAAGCCATAGCCATAATGGGTATATAGTGCCCGATATGCAGGCTGTCCGCCGTCGGATCGAACCCGACGTAAAAGGTAACGCTTTCGCTTTCGAGTTTTTTACGGAGGTCGTCTCCGTAAACGGTTTGCTTGATAAAGCCCCGTTCGGTCAAAACGTCCATTACGTTTTTCATAGAAGTATCCTCATACGCGCCTGTCGCGCTTTCGGTATATATTGTAACATTAAACCGCGATAAAAGCAAACGAAAAGCGGTCTTAAATCGTCCGCAAATAAAAAGGCGTAAACTAAAATTTCCCCGTCGCTTTGGCGGCGACCACAAGAAAAATAATTATGATAAAATACAAATGATAAAAATTTATCAAATATTATTAAGGAGATTTTATATGAAAAAATTACTGACTCTTACCTATATCGTTTTCTCTTTGCTTTTAGGTCTTATAATCGGCGGATTGATATTCGGAAACAAAACGGCGTGGATTCTCGGACTGATCTTTCTCGCGGTAGACGTTGTTCTCGGTATAACGTTACAATATTTGTCGGAAAAAAAGGAAAAAGACGATTATCGGAACCGCAACGATTTTGATTGAACGACGTGAATTTATAAAAACTCCCCGACGCGGTACCGCGTCGGGGTGTTCGTTTATCAGCCTTTAAGGCGGATTATCTCTTTACGTTGAAAGCGCCCATTCCCGGATAGCAAGCCGCTCCGCCGAGTTCTTCTTCGATGCGGAGAAGTTGGTTATACTTCGCTACCCTTTCCGTTCTGCTCGGTGCGCCCGTCTTTATCTGGCAGGTGTTGAGAGCGACGGCAAGGTCGGCTATCGTGGTGTCTTCGGTTTCGCCCGAACGGTGCGACGTTACCGCCGTATATCCCGCTTTGTGCGCCATCTTGATGGCTTCGAGAGTTTCGGATACCGAGCCTATCTGGTTGAGTTTGATAAGTATCGCGTTGCCCGCGCCGAGAGAAATACCCTTGGCAAGACGTTCGGTATTGGTGACGAAAAGGTCGTCGCCGACGAGTTGTACTTTGCCGCCGAGTTCCTTGGTCATCATCTGCCAGCCTTCCCAGTCTTCTTCGTCAAGACCGTCTTCGATCGAGATGATGGGATATTTTTCCACAAGGCTCTTCCAGTGAGCGACGAGTTCCGCCGAAGTGTATTCGGTGCCGGCTTTGGGAAGTTTGTAGTGTCCCTTACCCTTGGGGCTCTTCCACTCGGAAGAAGCGGCGTCCATAGCGAGCATAAAGTCTTTGCCGGGAACGTATCCCGCTTTTTCT
>CAMNIW010000070.1 GCA_946540675.1 uncultured Clostridia bacterium
GCGTTTACTGTATTCAAACCCGCTGAGATTCTTCGCTTCGCTCTGAATGACAATAAAAGTGGTTTTCCCGTCATTCTGTCAATGTTCTCTTACTGTCATTGCGCCAATGTCCGCTCCCTGTCATTGCGAGCACGGTGAAACCGTGCGTGGCAATCTCAGCGTATATATACTTTACGGGGCTATATTTCAAGCGATTACTATGCTCAAACTCGCTGAGATTCTTCGCTTCGCTCTGAATGACAATAGACCATTTGTCATTGCGTCAATGTCCGCGAAGCGGAAGAATTTATATTGTACGACATCTCAGAATAATTAAACTCCCGCAGGGGTGTCCGTTCCGCGAGAGTTTTTATCTAATCTTCTAATCCAAGGATATAATCCGTAGATACCTGATAATATTTTGCCAACTTAATCAAAATATCTATCGGCAGTTGTCTTTTCCCCGTTTCGTACTGCGAATAAGTATTTTGCTTTATATGAAGATATGCAGAAATTTCTTTCTGTGATATGTTATTCTCTTCTCTCAATGATTTTAATTTCATAGAAATATTATACTAATCTCGATTTGAGATGTTGACAAATATCTCAAATTGCGATATAATTACTATTATAGAGAATAAAATTATGAAAAGCTTATCTTGTGAAAAATGCGGTGCGAGTAGTTGGAATACATTGAACGGCTACAGAATATGCCAATATTGCGGAACGAAATATCAACTCACATTGGACGATATAGTAATAAAAAAATCTCACATCGCAGTAAACAGCGACATAGAACGACTTTTGAGCTTATGTAAAACCGAGCCATACAATGCGAAGAAATACGCTAATCTTATCTTGGATATAGATCCGAGTAATAAAGAGGCTCTAAAATATTTATAAAAAGGATTAGATTATGAAAATAAAAGAAATCGCCCAAAAATATAATATTGACGAAAAAGATTTTTATACATTTTTAAGTGATAATCATTTTTCGTATACCGTAGGACTTCTAAATGATTTCGTTGATGATGGTAAAGTGGAAAGTTATGTGGCAAAATACAAGGAAGCAAAAAGAGTAATAGAAGAAAAAGAACGAATAGCGGAAGAAAAAGATGCACTAAAGAGAAAATGTTTGGCAGAAATGCTTATTTCTTCCGGTTTTAGTTTTGAAGGATATACCATAACAAAATATTCCGGCTATATATCTGGCGACGATGCTACACAAATGCCGAGAAGCGGAGTTTTCGGCGGGAAAAACGGTGAAAACCTAACTAATGCACTCGTAAAAATACGAAGGCAAGCGCTGAAAGAACTTAAAGAGGCTGCATATAATCTTGGTTGCAACGCAGTGGTGGGGGTTGATTTTGATTATATAACGTTAGAACCCGAAACTGTAAGTATTACTGGCAGAACATTGTACGAACCTTACATTATTTGTGTTACTGCAAATGGAAACGCGGTAGTTATTGAGAAAAATATCGAAATATAGAATTGATATTTCAAAAAGAAGGATTACAGGCTTGTTTTTTGACAATAGACAAACGACTTCGCTTTGAATAAGCGATGGTTGGTCTTTTCTGTCATTCTGACCCGACCCGCTTTGACGGGCGGTGGGAAGAATCCCCTTGAAATATAGACCATAGTAGATTATCACGCCTGCTGTGCAGGCTCATAATGACAATAGACAAGCAACTCGCGATGAATAACAATAGACAAGCAACTCACGATGAATAACAATAGACAAACAACTTGCGTTGAATGACAACATATAAACAATTCCCGTTGAATAACAGTAAATAATCAAGACAGTATGATTTTGCCTATGCCCCAAAAGCGGTTGCTTTTGGGGCATAATATTTTAATACCGTTTCTTTTTTTTCGTATAAAGACTTCGGGGTGGAACGGAGAGAATAAGTTAAACTTTATTTTCGGATAAGCGTTGGGTCGCAGGGAAATACGGCGCTTGACTTTTTCGGCGATTGTTGGTAAAATTGTAGACGGTTTATAAATAACGGCGATTGACAAAAACCGCCTGTCAAAAGGAGAAAAGTATGGATACCGAGAAAAAATTCGGACTTGCAAAATGGAAGGCGCTCGCTCTTTTCTTTCAGTTTATTCTGATGGTTGTCGGGGCTGTCGGGACGGTTTACGTTTTGGGATTTTCTATCGCGAACAACGTGGGTGCGCTGTTTATAATCTCTTACGCCATCGTTGCCGTATCTTACGTCGCGGTCGTTTTTTATGCCGTTTACGGGTATAAAAAAGACGATCGTTATTATCTCGGCGCGGTTTACGCTTTTTGCGCCGCGATACTGTTGAACGTTTTACTGCCGTTCAGGACGACTTATCAACTCGTCGTGCTGACGGTGCTGCTCGGTCTTTACGTCGCGTTTGCGCAAAGGCTGAAAGACGTAAAAGTCGCTATGTGGTTGCTTCTTTGTATGCTCGTGTTTGCCGTCGCGTTTTCGGTATATTCCACGATAACCGCAAAAACGGACAACGTCACCGCGCTCGGCGGTAATTTCGTCACGGTTTTGGCGATGTACGCGTCGGTATGGACGCCCGTAATTATGACCGTAACTCTCGGGCTTGCGTACAGCGTCAGGGAAAGAAAGTCCGAAAAGGCGAATTAAAGAAGAAGGCAAAACGGAGATAATGGAAATTTCGGAAGAAATACGCATACAAACCGCGGCGACGGAGAACTTTAATACGGACTATTTTTCGTTCGGGCGCGGAAAAAGGTCGCTCGTCATACTCCCCGGTCTTAGCGTGCAAAGCGTTATGGGCGCGGCAAAGGAAATAGCGGCGGCGTACCGAAATATAGCGGAAGAGTTTACCGTCTACGTCTTCGACCGACGGAAAGAACTGTCTGAAAAGTATTCCGTTTGCGAGATGGCGAGAGATACCGCGGCGGCTATCCGTGCGGCGGGGATAGAAAGAACAGCCGTCTTCGGGGCGTCGCAGGGCGGTATGATAGCCTTGGAGATTGCGGCGAATTATCCCGAACTCGTGGAAAAACTCGCGCTGGGCTGTACCGCCGCGCGCGTTACGGACAAAGCCTATGCGGTAATAGAAAAATGGATACGGTTTGCGGAAAAAGGCGACGCGGAAGGGTTGTATACGGCTTTCGCTAAGACGGTCTATCCGAAGGACGTATTTGAAAAATCCCGACGGGCGATAGAAGAAGCCGCGAAGACGGTAAAGGCGGAAGACTTAAAGCGTTTTATAATTCTCGGGCGGACAATAAAGGATTTCGACGCGACGAAAGAACTCGAAAAAATCGTATGCCCCGTATTTGCGACGGGCGATACCGACGACCGCGTTTTCGGTGCGGACGCCGCCGAAACGATAAGGGAATACGCGAAGAACGCTTTGAACTTCGACCTGTATATATACGACGGTTACGGGCACGCGGCTTACGACACCGCGCCCGACTATAAAGAACGACTGCTGAAATTTCTGAGATGAAAAAGGGCGGGCGGGGAGGTTCTCTCCGCCCGCCGTATTATAATCTTAATAAATCTAAGCCGTTTTCCAGGCGTCGGGACATCGCCTGTTTTGCTTGAACCAGTCGGAATCTTTGAGTACGACGGAGTTGTTAGAGCATTTCAGTCCGAGCGTTCCGCCTACCACCGCGACGACGATGTTGCCGTTAAAACTCACGTATTCGTCCTTGTCGTAGTCCACGCAAAGGGTAGTGACGTACACTTTGTCCGTGTACTTGGATATCCTGTCGACAAACTGCTGGGTGGGAAATTGGTTTTCCTGCGTTTTGGTATATTCGGGGCTTCCGGCACAACAGCAGACGCAACACATCTTCGGCTTGAACACTTCAAGGAAATTTTCGTTGGAACTCGTCTTGCTCCCGTGGTGTCCCGCCTTGTAGAGATCCACCGAAAATTCTTCGTAATTATATTCGGAATGGTCGGTCTTGTACCTTTCGGCAAGCCTTTCTTCGCCGTCCTTTTCGAGATCGCCCGTAAACAGGAATTTATAGTCGCCGGCGTACAGCATACAGCAAGCCGAATAGTCGTTTTCGGTCGAAGCCTTGTTGTAATAGTAGTAGTTGTAGAGAATTTCGAGTTTTACGTTAGACGGGAGTTCGTATACCCTTTGAGCCCCGTCGGTTTCGTCGTAGCACTGCGCGGCGGTGTAGTGTTTTGCGCCCGCAGCCACTTCGGCGGCGAGTTCGCGCTGATAATTTTTATACATCGTCGAA
Organism: uncultured Clostridia bacterium; assembly: GCA_946540675.1. Taxonomy (GTDB): domain Bacteria; phylum Bacillota; class Clostridia; order Christensenellales; family Borkfalkiaceae; genus UBA10281. The sequence goes on from CAMNIW010000070.1 coordinate 4,202, forward strand.
GTCGCCTTTTGATTAGTGCCGGCGAAAGTGATTATCGTCTTGCACTCGTAAAGGTCGAATATGGAATCGACTTTTTCGGGAGTGGCAAAGCCGGCGTAGTGATCCTGATGCGCGTGAGTTATTATAACGTATTCCAAAATTCCGTCCGTGACGTAATTTTTGAGATAAGCGTCTACGGTCGGGATACTGTTGCTCTTGGAGCCGCAGTCTATGAGTATTTCGGTATTTCCGCACTTAATAAGGGTGCAGTCGCCCGTGTACTTGTTGCCGAGTTCGAGAAAGTGTACGGAAACTTCGGCGTTTTCGTCGAGTTCGGTAAGTTCAGTCGCGCCGCTTTTTCCCGACTTCGTATAATAAGTGGCGGTATCGTCGTGAACTTCGAATTCGTCGGTCGTTATGTTCTCGGTAAATCTTGCTTCCGCAAAGTAGAGCGGAGATATGACGCCGCCGATCAAGCCGACTATAAAGGTAAATAAAGATATTATAACGGTCAGTCCGACCGAAAATTTGGGTTTTCTCTTAGCCATATCACTCACCGCTTTCGCTTTCTTCCACAAAGGTCAAAAGCCGCACCTTTTGTATTTTATAGACAAAACCGAATTTGAGCGAAGAAACGGTATACTTTATATAATACGTTCCCACTTCGTCGGCGTAATATTCGCCGTTTTCGTCGGTTTTGAGTTTGGGGTCGGCTTCGACTTTCGCCTTTCCGCTCAGATCTATGCCGTATTCCCTGATGTCGACGCCCTGATCTTTATAGGACTCGCTGAGTTGCAGGGTGATCTCGTCTTGCCCCACGATGTCGAACCTGTCGTTTTCGGACAGGATAAAACACGCGCCGACGCCTATGCCGAACGCAAGGATAAGAGCGATCACCGCTATCGCGATAGTCTTTCCGTTGACCTTTTTGGAAATGACCGCCGCCGCACCCGCGACAGCCGCGGCGGTAGCCGCTTTTTGCGCGGCGGACTTTTTGCCGCCCGACGGTCTTTGCGCGGTCGCGCGCTTAGTCGTTTTCGTGACGGTGTGTTTAGGTTGCTGTGCCATACGAAACTCCTTTTCTATACTGTATATATATTATAATATTTTGTGCGCAAAAGCAAGCCAAACGGGCAAATCGGCGGTAAAATAAATTGCGAAAAACCGCGGCGGGGCAAACGCCCCGCCGCAAAACGTCTTATATCGGGTTTTTTCGGGTCATCTTCTCGTAAAGCCGCCGCTCGGACCTCCGCCCATGCCGCCGGGTCTTCCCATACCGCCGGGGCCGCCCATACCCGAAACCGTCGAGTAGTAGCAGGACGAAGCGAAATTGAGAGTTACTGCCGCCGAGCCCGCGTTAAGGGTATAGGAATTGCCCTTTTTCATATTCGGAGAAGAGTAAACCGCGCAGGCGAAAGACTTGCTTGCAGTGAAGGAAAATCCCGATCCGTCGTCTACGGTTATAACGGTGCCTTTGCCGCCGGAAACCGAAACGAGAGCCGAACACTGATTGCCGGAATCGAAGTTCACCGCCATATCGGTCGTGCCGAGAGCGAGTACCACGCCGCCCGTTATGCTCGCGACGCAGCCGTTTCCGTCGCCTTTATCGAGTGCGCCGTTGCCGCCGTTTGTCGGACCTTCGACTATCGTATATCCGCCCGATACGTATAAAGAGCCGTTGGAGTCGAGTCCGTCGCCCGAACAGTTGACGTAGATATTGCCGCCCGAAATCCTGAGAGTGCCCGTAGAAGACGAGTTGCTCCAAGGGCTTTGACGGGTGGAAGAGTCGCCCGTGTCGCCGGCGGCGTTTATGCCGTCGTCGGAAGCGGCGACGTTCAGCGTTCCGCCCGAGACGTCGACGATAAACGCTTCGAGACCTTCATAGGACTTTGTGACGGTAAGTTCGCCGCCCGAGACCGAAAGGGAAGAGTCGGCGTGCACGCCGTCGTCGGAAGAAGAAAGGGTGAGTTTTCCCGCGGTGACCGAAACGGTCGCGCCCGAGTGAATACAGTCGTCCGCGGACGATACGGTAACGGCGGAGTCGCCTATACGTATATCGCCGTCGCATTTGACGCCCTTTTGCGAAACGGAAGAGTTCTTGGATTTATTCGAGCCGCCGCCCGCGGTAAGATCGAGAGTTCCGCCCGCGACGCTTACGTAAGACGAAGTTCCGCCGACGTCTATCGCGTCGTATCCCGATATGACGGTAAGCGAGCCGCCGTCCATATAGAAATATCCGTCCCCCGCGTCGTTTTCGACCTGAACGCCGTCGTGTCCGGAAGTCACGGAGACGACTCCGCCGCCTATCCTTACCGAATCGTTTGCGTCGAGACCTTTTTCGTCGGCGGTGACCGAAACGGTCGCGCCCGTTATTTTAAGGTCGTCTTTGCACACTATCCCGTGGAGAGAAGAGTTTACGGCGAGAGTTCCCGTTCCGTTTATCGTGAGATCGTCTTTTGAAAAGATCGCGCCGTCTACCGAAGTCGTTCCGTCGGTAGCCGCTTCGGTCATCGTAGAAGTGAAAGAATTATCCCCGACCACCTGAATAATCGCCTTATCCGCCGACTTTACGTATACGCAGGCGTTTTTGGCGTTGGTCATCGTCACCCCGTCGAACACGAGATAGACGTTTCCCGACTTATCCGCGTCGTCTATCACGATAGTCGCGTTATGCGACGAGCCGACGACTTTATATACGCCTTTCTTCGTTACGGTCACCGTCTGTCCGGAAGAACCGAGCGCGGTGTCGGATATCGTTCCGGAGTTTCCCGACAGGGTTATCGTC
>CAMNIW010000071.1 GCA_946540675.1 uncultured Clostridia bacterium
CCTTTCGGTACTGTTTATAATTCTGTTGTCGGCCATCTTATCGCCCGAAAACGCTCTCGCTCCTATGCTTAACGCTTGGGAGAGATCCGTGCCCGCGGAGAACGCCAGCGATTTGTCGTTATAGAACGCATAATCGCCTACCGTCGCGCCGCCCGAAAGCGTCAACGAGTTGAGCCTTACGTTGCCCGCAAAAGCATACGCGCCGATATCGGCGTTTTCGCCTATCGCAAGCGAAGCGATCACAGACTTGGATACGTTTTCTATATTGTACCTGTAATAAGTGTACTCGATAGACGTGTCGTCGCCGTTTTCATCCTTTACCGTGTACGTGTATGCGTCGTAGTCGGAAAGTTTGTCTTCTTTTATGCGCGCTTCGTCCAACGCGGCGTAAAACGCGTGGTCGCCTATCCTGACGTTTTTGCCTATCGTGACCGAAGCGAGATGCTCGCAGTTTGCGAAAGCATACGCGCCTATCACCGCATTGTCGGGTATGACTACCGAAGTTATATCCGTCCTGCTGAAAGCGTAATCGTCTATTCTCGCAAGACCCGACAGGTTGGGAGTTACAGTTATAGCCGTGTTTTCAAAAGCGTAAATGCCTATCGTCGAAACGCTGTCGAGCCAGACGTTTACAAGCCCCGTACACCCTGCGAAGGCATAGTCGCCTACGTCTTCCGCCGAGTTCGCCTTTACTCCGTATATGCTCGTGTTGCCGGCGAACGCGCCGTTCGATATATACTTAGCGTCGGTCACGACGACTTTGTATTCGCCGTCCACCGTCTTGCCTTCGTATGCGGGGGCAACGGTAACGAGTTCTTCGTTGTTCGCGGCGTCCGCTCCCCTGTACACGAGTGCTCCGCCTTCTCCGAGATGGAGATTCGCTCCGCTTGCGAGAGTGAATTTTTCGACGTCCGTACCCGCGAAAGCGTATTCGCCTATAACGGACACGTCTTTGCCGAGCCTTACGTTTTTAAGCGACGAACAACCCCTGAACGCGTATGCGGAAATTACCGCCGCGTTTATATCCATATCGGTGAGCGCCGTGCAACCGTCGAACACCTTAGGTCCTATCTTTATCTTGCTCGCTTCGAACGTCGCGCTGGTCAGGAACTTGTTGCCCGCAAACGCGCCTTCTCCCAAAGACTGCGAAGTTTTGGGAAGAACTATGCCCGAAAGTTTACAATTTTCAAAGGAATAGTTGCCTATCGCGACGACCCCCGAAAGGTCGACGTTTTCGAGTTTTTCACAACCCGAGAACGCCCATTTATTGATGAACTTGACGTTTTCGAGATTTATCGTTTTAAGGTTCTTACAACCCGAGAACGCGCCGAGCCCTATCGTCGTAAGAGATTTGGGAAGTATGACTTCTTCGAGCGCGGTGAGTTTTGCGAAGGCGTATTGGTTTATCGTGGTGACGCCTTCGGGAAGACGTATCTTGGTTATCTTTTCCCAACCGTCTTCATAGTTTCCGTCGCCGATGGCGGCGGGTTTGATATAATACGGATCTTCGTCGTCTATGACGTCGCCGTTTGCAAGGTCTTTGTCGACGTATTTATACAGCGAGAACGCGTAGTCGTTAACGATCGTTACGCCCTTATCCTTGGGTACGTCCACGAATCCGCCCATACCTTTATACGAATTAAGATATATGCTCATCGTGTTGTACGGATCCTTGACGGTAAGGGATATTCTTCCCGAAGCGACGGTCTTGCCTTCGCTTCTGACGTTTACCGATACCGTGGTCGTGCCCTTGGCGAGCGCTTTAAGAACGCCGTCCGAAGATATGGTCGCGATCTTGGAGTTACCTACAGAATAGGTCACTTCCGAGCCCGTATAGTACTCGACCAAAAGATGCCTTATCATTACCATTTCCGACGGGAACATCGAAAGGGTGTACACGCCGCCGAAATCCCTGATGTCGTCATCTTCGCTGTCATCCTTGGTGTCGTGACTTTGCCCTATCTCCCTTTCGGAAGAAACCGGACTGTAATAAGCCTTTATCGTCTGATAACCCGTTATCTGGAATTTGCTGACTTCGGGTTTGCTGTATCTGCCGTTGTACCAGTCGTCGTCCGGGGACGCTACCTTTACCGTGACGTTCGCTTCTACCCTGTTGCCCGCGGAATCTTTGCCGACGGCGGTTATCGTGGCGGTACCGCTCGATTTGGCGAGAAGAATACCGTTCTTGACTTCGGCTACCGTCGCGTCGCTCGTTTCGTATTCGAGCATTCCGAGCCAGCCGTTTTCGGGATACATTCTGATTATCTCGGAAACGTTTCTCGTTTCGTTGGGGCTGAGTTTGAGTTCGTCTTCGGTAAACGCAAGACCCATTATCTCGTCGGGAAGACGAATCTCGTAGGTCGCTTCGTTCATCGCGTAATCGTAGACGTTGACCGTAAACGAATTGTTGTTGTCGACCACTTCGTAAGTGCCGTCTTCGTAGAATTTAAGTCCCGAAGACTTCTTTATAAGGTCGATATAGTCGGTAAGTTCGACCGTTACCACCGAAGTCGAATTATAAGACGAATATACGGGGGTGACGTATTTGCCGAAGCCTTCGCTCGTAAAGAGATAACCGGGCTTTGTCGACTTTGTCGTGCGTCCGATCATAAGACCCATCGCATAGTGGTTGTCGTATACGCTTATATCGGCGAAATACGAAGTTTTCTTGGTCGTCCTGTCGTATTCCGTGCGGTAATTTACGCCCGTAACGATCGGCGCTTCGAAATCGACGTAGAGCGGGAACTCGAAGACGTTTCTTAAATTAACGGCGTCCTGTATCGCCTTTGTCTCAGCCGAAAGGCTGTATCCGTCTTCGGCATAGTCGCCGTAATCTATATAAGCCTTTACTCTGACAGTGTATCTGGTATTGTTCTTGAGATTGTGTTCGAGCGTCGCATAGTCGACTTCCATACTCGAAGGAATGACGTTTCCGCCCGAACTGAACGATTTTCTCTGGTTGTACCTGTGTTTTATATCGTCTTCGTTGGTGTAGACGATCTCGCCCGTGGCGTCGTCGGTTACGGTGAGTATCCACTCCTTGACGTTACGGAGAAGTCCGGCGTTTATGCTCCTGATTCTCGTTACCGAAGAGTTGACTCCGCTTAAATAGTTGGATATCGCTATCTTGTTGCGATCCGCCGCAACCTGAGTGGCGGAAGGATTCTGTACGAAGAGATATTCGCCGAGAACGGTTATATAGTCGCTGCGCGTTCCGCCGATAACTCTCGTCGCATAGGCGTCGGCCATAAGTTTGTCGACTTCGTCGAGACCGCTGTTGATCTCGTCTTTATGAGTGTCGTAATACTCTTCGTCGAATATAGGAGCCCTGTTCCAGTCGCCGTAGAAGGCAAGGAAAGGAAGGTTCATATCGACCGTCGCGCCGCTGCCCTTGGCAAACTTTATAAACCCTTCGACGTACATACCGTTTTTGAAGTAGTCGTCGAGATATTTCTTGTCTTCGGAAGAAAGGGTGAGTTCCATCGTCACCTTTGCCGCGGAGTGAGCGTTGACCGAGACCGTGCTGCCCGAAAGCGTTCCGCCGCCCGTGACCGAAACGATTTCGGTCTTTGTTCCGCCGAGCAGATATTCTTCCTGAGTGACCGTCTGATCGTCGTGTCCCGTGTAGGTGGTGCTTATCCCTTCGGTCGTTATAACCGAACTTACGTCGTAAGATACGGTCTTATCAGTGACGTTGTTGACGTCGAAGGTAAATCTGTATACGCCTTTCTTTTGTTTGTCGTCGCCGTACTCTATCTTCGACTTGTCCATAGCCGAACCGTTTTTGTCGTACGTCGTGAAATATGCCGAAGTGGTGACGGCGTTGTTTATGTTGACGAGCCCCGCGCCCTGCTTTCTCACCGCGGCGGGAAGCCCGTTCTTGTTCTTTATGATATCCGCGGTGGACATCATCAGCCTGTTGACGTACGCCGTGATCTCCTGCGGGGTGGGATTGCCGAACACTCCGCTGTACGTGACGTACTGACGTATGAGCGCGGTCGCGCCCGTAACGTTGGGCGCCGCCATCGACGTACCCGACAGTCTGTCGTATGTCTGTCCGGGAACAGCCGAAAGTATCTCGCCGCCGTGTCCGGTTATTTCGGGTTTTATCCTTAAATCGGAAGTCGGTCCCCAGGAAGAGAAGTCCGACATAAACGGACCCGCTTTGTTGGCACGGCTGATGGTTATCTTGCCCGTGCCCTGCTTTGCGAGAAGTTCGCCGTCGTCCTGCGATATCGAACAAACCGCGCCGATATCCGCGCCGACCTGCATCGAGATGTCGCCCGAAATGTTGTTGTATATGATGACGCCCGCGGCGCCTTTTTCCATAAGCGCGATCCTTACTTTTTCTTCAAACGTAGTCGTTCCGCGCTTTACGAGAACTATTTTTCCGTGATAATATTCGTCCGCTTCGGGATAGTCGGACGCCCTGCCGATGCCCGGGATCGTGACGTAGTCGTATTCCTTGCCGTCTACCCCTTCCTGACTCAAAAGATCTTCGAAGAAGTTTTTGTTCTTTGCCGAAGAAGTCGACGCTTCCTTGAAGTAGATTATCTGATCGCCGTATTTGATGTACGGAGTCATAACGCCTTCTACCGACGCTATCGACAAAGCCGCGTCGTAAGTGGAAGGAGATCCGACCGTGCCCGAATCGGGATTGGTGGTAAGGGGGTTGGTTCCGTTTTTCTTGGAACTGAACGTCGAATTGTAACTGTTTGCCGCCGACGCTATGAGCGATATGCCCGCTTTTTTGATATTGTCGTATACGGCGTTTACGTTTTGTTTATCGACTTCTCTCGCAAATCCGCAACCGGAACCGAGCGACATATTGATGACGTCCACGCCGAGATTGACGCAGTCTTCGAGCGCCGCTAACAGCCACGAAGTCTTGGCGCCTTGCAAGTTGTCCGAGAAAACTTTCATTATGGCGAGTTGAGCGTTGGGAGCGACGCCCGTTATGGTATCGTCTTTACCGGCGATTATACCCGCGACGTGAGTGCCGTGCTCGGAGTTGATGGGAAGAACGTCCGAATCCTTGTCCGCATAGTCGTACGCGTAGGGAACTTTCTCGTTCATATACACGTCCGCGGCGGAAAGCCCCGCGGTAAATCTCGCGGCGGCGGTCTTGCCGACGTCTATCGAATAAATATCGGACGGATCGTTGGACGGATTGACCTTTATCGTTCCGTTTGCGGAGTCGAGCGTATATTTTTCTCTCTCGGTGGAGAAGTTGGACACCTGAAACGCGGTATGCGTATAGTCGAGCCCCGTATCGAGTATGGCGACTACTACGCCGTCGCCCTGATAACGGCAGTTTTCGCTGTTGAAAATACCCGTTTCGTAAACGTCTACTTTGTTGGTTATGACTTCGGTGGTAGCGGCGGGCTTATAGACTTCGCCGACGATGAGTCGGGCGTCGTTTCCGAGAACTTTGCCGAGCGCGGAGAAGTCCCTTGCCTTGACGGTAACCGAAAATCCGCCGATAACCGCGTCGTAATATTCGTCTACGGAATACCCTATTCCGCTACGCGCGAGTTTATCTATGAGCCTTTCCCTTTCCGCCGCGGTCTTCGCCCTTACGGCGTCCGCTTCCGCGGTGCGCGCGTATTCGGAGACCGTGCCTTTTGCCGAAGATCCGTTATAGGCGTCTACCACGCCGCCGACCTTCATCTCGACTATTACGGATATCTCGTCGCTTTCGTCCGTTCCTTCGGGGAGTTTGTATATCGCCGATTGATCGAAGTACTTGCTTATACCGCTCGTATCGACTATCCCGTCGAGTTTGTTGACGTCGGCGGAGGACAGGGTCCTTTCTATGCCGGCAGGCGCGGAAACGGATTTACCGCTTTCCGCATAGCCGGATCTTACGTCGATCGTAGCGAATCCCGCAAACAGGCTCGCCACGAGCGACGCGGACAATATTCTTACCGTCATTTTATTGATTTTCGTCATTTACGTTTCCTTTCCGTTCTTTCGATTAAAATGCGCAAACGCGCCGAAACGGCGTCTTTCGGTCTTGTTTTTCCGAAATACGCCTTCGGCGGATTTGGCGAGGTTGTTCAAAACGCCATATTATCTCACTATATAAAGTTACTTATATATTTTACTATATAATCACAAAAAAGTAAAATAATTAAGGTCGTTTTGGAAAAATATCCCACTGTTTTTTCGGTATGAAAAACGTCTTGGAATTTTTTTCGGGGCGTGACCGACGATTTTCGCGGTCACGCCCTGCGTTTTTACTTTTTATTATTCGGCTTCCGCAAAGGTCGCCACGTCGTCGTCGTCGATAACGGCCGTATATACCTTTCCTCCGGCGAGCGTGAACGTGTAAGTCTTGGTCGACTCTTCGTAAGAAGTCTCGTCGACGAAGTAAAACGTGCCGTTTATCACGACCGCAAGAGCGGTTTTATCCGAGTATATCTCGACAAAGGATTTTCCGTCCGCGCTGTTGTAGACCGTGGCGTCGAGTTTGGTCACCGTGACAGCCGTATACGTCGGAAGACCTTCCTGCTCGCCGAGCGATTCGGCGGATTCGAGATCTATCTTGTAATAAGCGCTCGTAAGGACTTTGCCGTTTACTTTGACGGGGTTGCCTTCGTCGTCTAAAACGGGGTTGCCTTCGTCGTCGAGTTTGTCGACCTGTTCGTAAGTGCGCTCTATCATATACAGCGAACCCGATTTCGTGAACGCGCCCGAAAGAGCGATTTCTTTATATACGGGATTGCCTTCGCCGTCAGTTTCGTCGGTCTTTGCGCTTATGCCTACCCTGAGAATAGAACCTTTGGGAGTGTTCGGATTGTCGGTCGCGACGTATCTCTCGACGAATACTTCGTATTCTCCGTCCGTCGTAACGATTTTTTCTTCTCTCGTGAAGGCGAATATATAATATCCGTTAGCCTTAACCGCGCTGTGATTCGCTATTCCGAAATAGAAGTGATACTTATA
>CAMNIW010000072.1 GCA_946540675.1 uncultured Clostridia bacterium
TTCATACGGAAAAGTATATAACCAACGGCGGACCCGACGGCGGCGACGGCGGCAGGGGCGGCAACGTCTATATGGTGGCGGACAAGCACCGTTCCAGCCTTATCGACTTTTTGTACAAGAGAAAATATTATGCCGAAAACGGCGGCAAGGGCGACACCAACAACCGTCACGGCAAGGACGGGGAAGACCTTTATATCGGCGTTCCGCTCGGCACGGTCGTAAAGGACTACGAAACGGGCAGGATAATATGCGATATGTATCGGGACGGTCAGACCAACCTTATTTTGGAAGGGGGAAGCGGCGGCAAAGGCAACGTGCATTTTTGCACTTCTCGCCGTCACGCGCCGCATTTTTCGCAAACGGGCGAAAAGACCGAGCCGAGAAAGGTGATTCTGGAACTCAAAACGATAGCCGACGTCGGACTGATAGGCTTTCCCAACGTCGGTAAGTCGACCATACTTTCCAAAGTTTCGGCGGCAAGACCCAAGATAGCCAACTATCACTTTACCACGATGTCGCCCAATCTCGGCGTGGTAAAGTATTATGACGACAGTTTCGTATGCGCGGACATTCCGGGGCTTATCGAAGGCGCGGCGGAAGGAGCGGGGCTCGGCACCGAATTTTTGCGTCACGTCGAGAGAACGCGGCTTCTCGTCCACGTGGTCGACGTATCGGGCTCGGAAGGCAGGGATCCTTACGAAGATTTCAAGCAGATAAACAGGGAACTTTCGGTATACAGTAAAGAACTTTCCGCCCGTCCGCAAATAATCGTGCTTAATAAATGCGACTTGTTCGGAAGCGAAGAAAACGTCAAGGCTTTCAGAAAAAAATGCAGGGGAAAAGGTAAGATATTTACCGTCAGCGCGATAAACGGCGAAGGGCTTGAAGACGTAATAAAAGAGATATTCGCGCATCTCGCGACTTTACCCGAACCGAAACCCATCGAGCACGAAGAGTTCAGGTACGAAAAGACCGACGCGAGAGATTTTACTGTGTACTTCGACGAAGAAGACGGCGTGTACGTAGTCGACGGGCCGATAATAAAACTTCTGGAAAGGAACGTCGTTTTGGACGATCAGGACAGTCTTGCGTATATGCAGAAGACCTTAAAGGATTTCGGAGTAATAAACGAACTCAGGAAAAAGGGAGCCAAAGACGGCGATACCGTAATAATAGGCGACGTGGAATTTGATTTTATAGATTGACGGGAGAAGAGAAAAATGTTTACATCCAAGCAACGCGGAAACCTGCGCTCTTTGGCGCAAAATATCGACCCGATAGGGCAGATAGGCAAAGGCGGACTCAGCGAAAATATGTTAAAGAGTTTCGCTGACGCCCTTTACGCAAGGGAACTGATAAAGATAACCGTGCTCAAAAATTCCGAAGAAGAAGCAAAATACGTTTGCGACGAACTCGCCGAAAAACTCGGTGCGGAAGTTGTATGCACGATAGGAAGAAAGGTCGTTCTATATAAAAGGAGCGACAAAAAGGGCATAGTTCATATAGAATTCTGATCTCTTTTGGAAAAAAACGTCGCGGCGAGCGCGTATAAAAGGAAGACGGAGCCGCAGACTATATACCATACGGGAAAGAAAGCGAAATAAGAAAGAGCGAGGAGAGTAAAGCCGTACAGGGCGAACGTCTTCGCTTTTTTTCTGTCGAAAGTCTTTTTCAGAAGAGTAAAAAACTTGTTTTTTTCTTTCGTGCGGGAAAATCCGCCCGACGGGACGATGTCGTGTTTTTTAAGCAGCGGAAATATATCCGCGAGATATATGAGTTTTATCTTTTCGCCCGAAGTTTCGGCGAGTTTTACCGCTTCGTCGGTAAACGTTATTCCCCAGAATTCCGTCGTATACCCCGTGGGAGCGGCTCGGTACGCTCTCGCAACGTCGTCCGCCGACACTTTTTCGAATCGGAATTTCGCGTAGACGAATTTTCCGTCGCAGGTCGAGAATCCGCCGTTTTCGTATACGGGTTTTTTATCTTCGCGCGTTAAAAGTCTTCTCACGATCGCGGCGGTTTCCGTAAAACCCTTTATCTGCAAAGCCGCCTTGCAGTCCGCAAAATCCTTTTCGTCCTTTTTCTTTATGAGAGCGGAAGAATTTTTCTTTTCGGAGACAAGGAGAAAAACGCACGCCGCGATAGCGGCGGCGGCAAGTCCGACCACGGCGGAAAGCGCGGACATTTTGGAATAGTACGCGGCGTGAGAGTAGCACACCGCAAAGGTTATGAGAGCGACGAACGCTCCGTCGGTTATCTGACTCAATTTCATCATATACGCAATTATTGACCGGATATTGCGGCAATAAACTTGAAAACGGCGCAAAAATGTGTTAAAATTTAATCGGGAGCAAAAAATGGACAAAAAACTCGTCTTTTTCGGCGGAACGTTCGACCCGCCGCACGCGGGGCACGTCGAAGCGGCGGACGCCTGCATACGCGAACTTTCGCCCGACAAAATAATAGTAATGCCCGACTTTATACCCCCGCATAAAAAGACTTTTTTCGCGGCTTCGCCGGAGCGCAGGCTCGAAATGTGTAAAATAGCCTTTTCGGGCAAAAAGGGCGTATCGGTATCGGACGAAGAGATAAAGTCAGGCGAGAAGAGTTATTCTTATATAACGATAAAAAAACTTGCGGAGAGATATAAGGATTATAAGATATATTTCCTTATGGGCACGGATATGCTCGTGAGTTTCGGGGAGTGGAAAAATCCCGAAGAAATACTTCGCTTTTCCGAGCCGCTTCTCGTCGTCCGCGGCGGCGAAGGTCAGACCGCGGAAGAGACGATAGCGGAGTTTAAGAAGAAATTTTCTTCGCCCGTCACGGCGCTCGGGTTTTGCGGAAAGGATATTTCGAGTACGGAATATAAGTTCAGGCTGATGCTCGGTCTCGATACGGACGGATTTCTGACCGAAGAGACGGACGCGTATATAAAGCGCGAAGAGATATATAAAGCGGACGAAAAATTCGTGTACGTACGTGAAAATCTTAAACAAACGCGCGTCGAGCACACGCTCGGAGTAATGCTTCTCGCGATAAAGTACGCCAAAAGGCTCGGCGTCGATACGGAAAAGGCGATGACTGCGGCGCTTCTTCACGACTGCGCGAAGTACAGTCGCCCCGAAGACTTCGGAACGGCTTTCGACGGCGTGCCGGAGCCCGTCGCGCACCAGTATCTCGGCGCGTACGTAGCGGAAAACATTCTCGGCGTAAAGGACGAAGAGATATTGAACGCGATACGTTACCACACGAGCGGACGCCCCTGTATGACCTTGCTCGAAAAGATAATATATACGGCGGACGTTCTCGAACGCGGCAGGAATTTCGACGGAGTCGAGTATTTGAGAAAGACGACGGACGAAGATTTCGAAACGGGCTTTCTCACCGTGTTGAGTTGGTGTTTCGCCCACGTCAGCAAATCGAAAAAGCAGGTTTACGGACTTACCGAAAAAGCCGTAGAGTACTATAAAATAAAGGAGAAAATATGAATTCCGATCAGACCGTAAAGATAATATGCGACACTTTGTCCGCCAAAAAGGCTTACGACATACTCAAAATCGACGTTAAAGAAAAGACTTCGCTTTGCGATTATTTCGTCATAGCCAGCGGAAAATCGTCCACGCAGGTGGGCGCGCTTGCCGACAGCGTGATAGACGCGGTTGAACTCGCGGGCGGCGAAGTCAGGAGAAAAGAAGGGCTTGACGACTGCCGCTGGGCGGTCGTGGACTTCGGAGACATCATACTGCACGTATTCAACGACGAAACCAGGCTTTTCTATCATCTCGAAAGGCTTTGGTCTACCGACGAAAACACCGAAAAGATAGACGATTAAACCGCTCACGTCTTTTCGAGTTCTTTTTCCGCACGGACTTTTTCGAATTGTTCGGGCGTGAGTACTACGCCCGACAGCGCGATGTCGGGCTTTTTCTTCGCGCGTTTTTTGCGTTTCGGCTTATACTGTTTTTCGGTTATATAGTAAATTTTCGTTTCGGTCGTCGGTTTTTGCGGCTTTTGTTTTTTTTCGAGCAGTTTTACCTTTATTACCATAATAAGAAGCGGCGCTCCGAGCGACAGTATCGCCACGGTAAGAAGGGTCGCCGCCACGTTTAACGCGTCTGTCATACGATACCCCCGTTTTTATCTTTATTATATCCCCAAGGCAAAGTCTTTTCGGGGGATATTTTGTTTTATGCGGTCGAATTAAGCCGAGTTCGACGTCGCGTGTATAAAAGCGGAAAAAGCGGATATAATATGCGGTATGGAAAACCTGACTTGTGAAGAAAAGAAAAAGACGGTCGTAGTTCCGCCCGTCAACCCCACTCCTGCCGGAAGTCCGATACCCGGAGATCCGCAGCAACCCGCGGTGCCCACGCCCGTTCCGCTTCCCGAAGAAGACGGAAAAGACGGGGAACGCTCCATCGATCTCGCTCTCCTTTTCGGGACGAGCGAGGAAGAATTGGAGCGCGAATTCAAAGATTTCAAGGCGAAAAAACTGTTTTCCAAGTTCGATTACGATTTGATACGCACGTGCGACGAAAACGAATTCGAAGACAAACTCAAAGGCGCGGTCGAACACTGTTTCGGCAGCGTCGTCGTCACGCCGAGACGGGTAGCCAAGGCAAAGCGCAGGCTTAAAGGTTCGGGCGTAAAGGTCGTCGCGGCGATATGTTTTCCCTACGGGGAAGAACTTTTGGGAGTAAAAAAACTCTCGGCTAAACTCGCCGTAAAAAAGGGCGCGGACGCCCTGTTCGTCCCTTGCGGAACGTCGCAAATAAAGGACGATAAGACCGACGTCATCAAGAGCGAATTCAAGAAGATATGCAAGATAAGCAAAAAGATCCCCGTTTTTGCGGCGATAGAGTGCGGCGATCTCGAACGGCACGAGATAGAGCGCACGGCAAGCGCCCTGTCGTCGGTCGGGGTAAAGGGCTTTCTGACTTCGTGCGGAGACCGCTTTGAAGAGACCGTCTTTCAAAGCGTAAAGGACGTGAGAAACGGAGCCAGAGCGGGGGCTGTCGTAGAGTGCTATACCGAAGCGGAAACGGGCGACGGCATAGCGGGGCTGCTTGCGGGCGCTGACAGGCTGTTCGTAAAAAACGCCGAGTCGGTCGCTCTCGACTTCCGCAAAAAATTCGCGTATTGACCGAAAAACGCTTTACAACGCGAAGCCGTCGTAGTACAATATAGAAAAAATAATCTTTGGGGCAGGGTGAAATTCCCTACCGGCAGTATAGTCTGCGAGAGCGGCGTTCGCTTTGACGGGGTGCGATTCCCCGACCGACGGTACAGTCCGGACGGAAAAAGATTTTACGGAAGGATTTTGCCCCGCTTTATGTAAAAGCGGGGTTTATTTTTTTCCGACCGTAGCCGAGTTCGACCTGTTCACGCTCGGCAACCCCGAAAAAGGAGTATTTCATATGAAAGGCGGCAACTTTTTTTCGGCAAAAAGAATAGCGGTCGCGGCTGTCGCTGTCGCGCTCGCATACGTCGTGTCTCTTCTCGGTTTTCCCGTGTTTCCGGCGGTAAGTTTTCTGAAACTCGACTTTTCGTTCGCTTTTATGCTTCTCGGGTCGTATCTTTTGGGACCCGTGTACGGCGAGATAATACTTTTGGCGGTCGAAGGGCTGTGTCTTATAAAGTCTTCCTGGACGGGGGTTTTGAGCAACTTTGTGATGGGGCAGTTTTTCGTAGTCCTTCCGTCGCTTATCTACGTATTCAGAAAGGGAATAAAAAACGTCCTTATAACTCTCGTTTGCTGTTCGGTTCTCGCCGTCGCCGTAAGCCTTCCTATGAACAGGTTTATAAGTTATCCGCTTTACGAAGCGTTTTTGAGTATGTCCGCGGCGGAATTTTTCGCGCAGACTTTCGGCTTTATAATACTTTTCAATCTCATAAAATGCGCGGCGAATTCTCTTATCGCGTTGCTTTTGTATAAGCGACTCAGACTGCTTCTTTTCAAGGATTGACCGCTTCGCGTCGGAAACTTTTCCGACGCGGTTTTTTTGTTTCAAAACAATTGATAATTGATTTTTCGTGTGCTATAATTTAGCCGATGAATAAAACGGAGACTCGTTATATGAAAAAAGTGACTTTACTCGGAGACAGCATAAGACTTATAGGTTACGGAACGAAAGTTCCCGAACTTTTGGGGGACGGCTACACGGTATTTCAGCCGACCGACAATTGCAGATTCGCACAGTATCTTTTAAGGTGCGTATTCGATTACAAAAACGAGATAGCGGGCAGCGACGTCGTTCACTACAACGCGGGGCTTTGGGACGCCACGTTTCTCTTTTCGGACAAAAAATCGTTCACGCCCGTAGAAGACTATTGCAAGACTCTTCTTCGCGTTACGGACGAACTCAAAAAACTTTGCCCGCGGCTTATCTTCGCGACGACCACGCCTTGCAGGACGGATATGCCGTACAACGACAACGGGATAATAAAGAGTTACAACGACGCGATAGTTCCTTTGCTTAAAGAAAGGGGAGTGGAAATAAACGACCTGAACGCCCTTGTTTCCAAGGATATAATCGGGTATATACGAGACGACGACAAGATACATCTTACCGAAAAGGGTATAGAAGACTGTTCCCGTCAGGTTGTAAAGGCGATAAAGGGTAAATTATGAGCAAATTCGGATATAAGGCGACGACGGCGACAGTTGCTTTCAGAAACGACGGATATTACGTATGGGACTGCTCGGTTATAAAGGCGCAGGGGCAGTATCATATGTTTTCTTCCCGCTGGAAAGCCGAATACGGTTTCGGCTGGAACTGGGTTTTCAACAGCGAGATAATCCACAGCGTTTCGGACACTCCCGAAGGGCCGTATATTTTCAAAAACGTTGTTTTACCGCGCCGCGTCAGGCAGTATTTCGTCGGTATGAACCCGCACAATACCTGTAT
>CAMNIW010000073.1 GCA_946540675.1 uncultured Clostridia bacterium
CCGCGAACGCGGAATAGAACAGTGTCTCGGCAAATAAAAAATACGGCGAAGTCTTTTTCCCGTAAAGGGAACAGACTTCGCCGTTTCTTGTTTACTCACGCCCGCGCTTGTTGTCCTTCGACATTTTCTTCGGGTCGATTAGTGTCGGAAATTTCTTGTACGTCAGCGGTTTTTTCGTCCGTCGCCGTCTTTTCGGCGTTTTCGGGCGGAAGTTTGCCGTCCGTCTTTTTGTCCTTGAACAGCAGTTTAAGGAATATCGGGCAAAGCACCGACGACGCCACGATAAGGAGTATTGTCGCTATAAGCGGGTCTATGCCGCCCGACGGGGCAATGAGCAGGCTTCCCGCGCCGTATACGGCAAGGGCGACTTCACCGCGCGCTATCATACCGCATCCGACAGTCGCCGCTTCTTTACGGCTGAACCCGAACGGGCGCGACGCAAGTCCGCATCCTATTATCTTGCCGACGATGCCGAGCGCGACGAACGCGAACGCAAACCCGAGATATCCGAGCGAAAACGACGAGAAGTCGGCGCTCAGTCCTATATAAGAGAAGAATATCGGGGAGAATATCATATATCCCGAAACCACGACTTTTCTGTCGACAAAGGACGTATCGACCAGCCCCGACAGCATAACTCCCGCCATATACGCGCCGGTTATCGCCGCTATTCCGAAGAATTTTTCGGCGCAAAAAGCGTAGAAGAAGCACATCGCAAACGCGAAAATGCTCGTCCGTCTCTTATGCGGAAATTTTCTTTCTTCCCAGTTGAAGTACAGCCTTAGCAAAAGTCCGAGACCTATCGCGAAGACGAAGAATCCCACGGCTTTCAAAAGCGTCATGAGTATTTGTTCGTAGCCGCCGCCGCGAAGACTTGTCACGATGCTTAAAACTATTATGCCGATAACGTCGTCTATAATAGCCGCGCTGACTATGGTCTGACCGACTTTACCGTTCAGTTTTCCGAGTTCTTTAAGAGTTTCCACCGTAATGCCGACGCTCGTCGCGGCGAGTATGGTGCCTATGAATATCGCGTTGAGCAGTTTTTCCTGACCGAAGTCCGCAAATCCGTCCATAAACGCGAGCGCGCCGACCGTTCCGAGAAACATCGGTGCGAGAACGCCCGCAACCGCTATCACGGTCGCGGCAAGCCCGCTCTTTTTGAGATCGGAAAACTTCGTTTCGAGTCCGCTCGAAAAGAGTATGAGCACGACTCCGACCTGACTGAACACTTTAAGAACGTCGCTTTCTTCGTTCGTGGGGTTTACTATAAAACTTAAAAAGATATTTTCGGGATCGTTGAACCTTTTCAGCAGTCCGAGAATAACGCCGGCAACGACCATGCCGACCACTTGCGGCAGTCCCGCTTTTCTCGCAAGAAGTCCCAGCGATTTGGCGAGAATGAGAATTACCGCGAGATAATAAAAAATATTTATGACCTGAAAACCGTTACCCATAAACCGCCTTGAAACAATTATTTCGTACAAACAGTCATTATACGCTTAAAAAAAGTAAAAGTCAACGCAAAACGGCGGCAAAAACACGGCGTCTCGAATAAATTTTCGGCTTATTTGCGGACTAACGCTTGTAAAAAACGGGTTTTTGGTGTACAATATAAATATATTGATATAAAAATGCGAGAGGTGCTGTATGAGAACGTATTCGGGGAAGAATTTCGACGGGTCCGCGGTAAGGGGATACAAGGCCGTATCGGAAAAGGAATTTACCGCCGACGACGAGATGATAAAGTCTATGCTCGGTGAAGAAGACGACGTCGAAGAAGAACTCGGCGATATGGAAACGGCGATAGGTTTTGACGAAGCGGAAGAGAGCGAAGGTCCTTCCTGGATCCCGTCGCCGACTTTTGCGCAAAAGATGCTCAAAGCCGACGGAGATATACAAAGGCGATACGACGAACTCAAAAATTACGCGCTCCGTTTCAAAAAACTCAAAACGAGAATATCCAAGAAGTTCGACAGTATCAATCTCGGCAGGTTCCAGTTCGTAAAACTTTCGGTCGCCGGCAAGACGCTTAAACTGTATTTAAGTCTCGACGTAAAGGAGACCGAGCCGAAATTCCACTGCGAAGACGTCTCCGCGCTCAAATCCTATGCGGAAGTCCCCACCCTTTTAAGGGTAAAGTCCGACAGGGCGGTAAAATACGCAAAGACTCTTATAGATCAATGCGCCGAAAAGCACGGACTCAAAGAAAATCCGAAGTTTACCGAGATCGACGCGATCGCGACCGTCGAGAACTTTTTGTACAATCAGGGCGAAGACGAAGAGTAAAACGCTTTGAAACCGTCCGCAAACGGAAAATTTTCGGATATTATTATATAATGTTAAAATAAGTGCCGAAATTTTCTTGACAAATAAATTCTACTAATGTAAAATATATTAGCACTCCTTGGGGGTGTTAATTTTTTGGGAAGGCGAAAGATATGGCAAAAGGAAACAGAACAAGAATTACTTTGGCGTGCACCGAATGCAAGCAGAGAAATTACGACGACTATAAGAACAAGAAGAACGATCCCGACAGACTCGAAATAAAGAAATATTGTCCGTTCTGCAAGAAGCATACCGTTCATAAAGAAACGAAGTAATTTGTATCCCCGATCGGGGGAGAAGGGTGTAAAAATGGCAAAGAATAAAGAAAACACGACTAAAGAAGCCGAGAAGAAGGAAAAGAAAGTCAAGAACAAAAAGCCGAATATCTTCGTCCGCATGGGCAGGAAGATAAAGGAAGTGTTCTCCGAACTCAAAAAGGTTACGTGGCCTTCTTTCGGCACCGTTATGAAGCAACTCGGGGCGGTACTCCTTACCGTACTCATAGTTCTCGTGCTTATTATGCTTATAGACTTGGGGCTTTCGCAACTTTTGAGGCTCGTTCAGGGTCCGCAAAGTAGCGGCGCCGCTATGCTCGGAGGTCTGTTTTAATGGATTCTAACGAGGCGAGATGGTACGTCCTTCATACTTATTCGGGGTATGAATCGCTCGTAAAGGACACCATTGAGAAACTTATAGAGAACAACAATCTCGAAAACGTCATTCTCGATATCCGTATTCCGATGGAAGAAACTATCGAAGAGAAAGCCAACGGCAAAAAGAAGGTAGTCCTTCGCAAAGTAATGCCGTGTTACGTCTTTATAAAGATGGTTTATTCCAACGAGATGTGGTTTTTGCTTACCAATACGAGAGGCGTAACGGGCTTTGTCGGACCGCAGGGGAAGGCTGTTCCGCTCGGACCGGACGAAGTAAAGAAGATGAGACTCGAAGTCGTAGTCGACAAGTACGACTTTGCGGAGGGAGACACCGTCAAGATCGTTTCGGGCGCGCTCGAAGGATTTACCGGCGTTGTCGAAAGTCTTAAACCCGACGCACAGAAAGCGATGGTAAAGGTAGAGATGTTCGGCAGGGAAACCGAAGTCGAACTCGGGTTCTTTGAACTCGAAAAACTTATACCGTTACAATAAATTTCGGTAAAAGCGGCAAATCGCTGCGTTTACGATAAAGTGGGAGGGGCGTTAAATTTTTTGCTGGCGCTCTGTTAACACCACAACAAATGGAGGAGAAAAATGGCTAAAAAAGTCACTGCAATCGTAAAGTTGCAACTGCAAGCCGGAAAAGCGACCCCGGGACCTCCGGTAGGATCGACGTTAGGTCCTTACGGAATCAATATTCCCGGATTTACTAAGGAATTCAACGCTAAAACGGCAGACCAGGTAGGTTTGGTAATTCCCGTAGTAATCACTATTTATCAAGACCGTTCGTTCACGTTCATACTCAAGACGCCTCCCGCGCCCGTTCTTATAAAGAAAGCGTGCGGAATAGAGACGGCTAGCGCGAAGCCCAACAAAGACAAAGTTGCCAAGATAACTTTGGCTCAGGTAGAAGAGATCGCAAAACTCAAAATGCCCGATCTCAACGCCGCTTCGCTCGAATCGGCTATGAGTATGATCAAAGGTACCGCCCGCAGTATGGGTATTACCGTCGAAGAATAAAAAGGAAAAGTGGGAGAGATGATTTCTCGCTAAAACCACAAGGAGGATTCTTAAATAATGAAATACGGAAAAAAATACAGCGACAGTATCAAGTCGTATGACCGCACCAAACAATACGAGTTGGGCGAAGCGGTAGATATAGTCTTAAACAACGCCAAGGCGAAGTTCGACGAAACGGTCGAATTCCACTGCAGGCTCGGCGTAGACCCGAAGCAAGCGGATCAACAGGTCAGAGGCGTTATCGTTCTTCCCAACGGAACGGGTAAAACCGCGAGAGTTCTCGTCCTTGCGAAAGGCGAAAAGGCTGACGCGGCTCAGGCGGCCGGCGCCGATTACGTAGGTGCCGAAGAACTCGTCGCCAAGATTCAGAAAGAAAACTGGTTCGAGTTCGACGCGGTAATCACCACCCCCGATATGATGGGTGTAGTCGGAAGAATAGGTAAACTTTTAGGCCCCAAGGGCTTGATGCCCAACCCGAAATCGGGAACGGTCACCATGGACGTCGCCAAGGCAATCAAGGATATTAAAGCAGGTAAAGTCGAGTACAGACTTGACAAGCAGGCTATAATTCACTGTGCCATCGGCAAGAAGAGTTTCGGCAAGGAAAAACTTATCGAAAACTTCAACGCTCTTACCGACGCCATCGTCAAGGCTAAACCGGCGGCGGCAAAGGGACAGTACATCAAAGGTATCTCGATAACCAGCACGATGGGTCCCGGCGTAAAAGTTGCGCAAAAGAACGCGTAAACGGTTGACAAACCGCGAAAAGCGGAGTATAATCAAAACATCTTAATAACCGAAGACAGCAGGTCGTAATTTTGCGGAAACGCAAAGCCCGCCGAGGTAATCAAGCGTTTAAGGAATTAAAGCCCTTGACTATCTTTGCGTGGTCGAGGGCTGTTTTCATGCAAAAACTAAACGGAGGTAAAGAAGTTGTCAGCAAATTTTGAAGCTAAAAAGCAAGTTGTTGAAGACATCAAGGCAAAGATTCAAGCGGCAAAATCCATAGTTCTCGTCGACTATAAAGGCTTGACCGTTGCCGAAGATACCGAATTCCGTAGCAATATGAGAAAGGCGAACACCGAATACAAAGTTTTGAAAAACACTTTGCTTCGTCGCGCCTTTAACGAACTCAACGTGACCGCGTTTGACAGTGATCTCAACGGCCCGACGGCAGCGGCGTTTTGTCCCGACGAAACGAGCGCGGCTAAGGTCGTCGTCGATATGTGCAAGAAGACGGACAACAAGATCTCGGTCAAGAGCGCTTACGTAGACGGCTCGTATGCGGACGAGAAGATGGTAAAGGAACTCGCGTCGATCCCTTCGAAAGAAGTACTCGTCGCCAAACTCGCCGGAGCGTTATCCGGTATCGTACGCGGCTTGGCTGTTGCGCTTAACAGAGTCGCGGAAAAGAAAGAGCAAAATGCTTAAAAGCGCGAAATATTAAATAAGAGAGGATAGAAAAATGGCGGATATCGCAAAATTCATCGAAGAAATCAAAGGTATGACTGTTCTTGAACTCAACAGTCTTGTAAAAGCTATTGAAGAGGAGTTCGGCGTAAGCGCCGCTGCTCCCGTTGCCGTAGCCGGCGCCGCTACCGCGGAAGCCGCTCCCGCAGCAGAAGAGAAGACCGAATTCAACGTCGTTCTTAAAGAGATCGGCGCTAACAAGATCGCGGTCATCAAGGCTGTCAGAGAGATCACCGGTCTCGGACTTGTCGACGCTAAGAATATGGTTGAGAAACTCGGAACCGTCAAAGAAGCCGCTCCCAAGGACGAAGCGGAAAAGATGGTTGCCAAACTCAAAGAAGCCGGCGCCAACGCTGTTATGGAATAATAACTTTCATAATAAATCAAAACCCTTTGCAATTTTTTGCAAAGGGTTTTGTGTTTATACGAACAAATCTTTTTTAAGTTCTATCGCGTCGTCTTCGGTTATTTGCCTTAGTACCCTGCACGGATTTCCGACCGCCAGCGAATTGTCGGGTATATCTCGCGTTACCACCGATCCCGCGCCTATCACGCAGCCGTTTCCTATCTTAACGCCGTCGCATATCGTCACGTTTGCCGCTATCCAGCAGTTGTCGCCTATCGTTATGGGTTTGGAATATTCTATATCGGTAAGCGAGCCGTCGGGCAGTTCTCTTAGGTTCCTGTCCTGATATCTCAGCGGATGCACGGCAGTCATAACGGAGCAGTTGGGGCCTATCATAACGTTGTCGCCTATATACACGGGACTTACGTCCAGGACGGTAAAGTTGAAGTTCGCGTAAAAGTTTTTTCCGAGATAAGTGTGTATTCCGTAGTCGAAATGCACGGGACCTTGCAAAAACGCGCCCGATTTCCTGTTCGGTACGAGTTTATCGAGAATTTTTTCTCTTCTTTTCGTTTTGGTTTCATCAGTCCTGTTGTACTTTTCAGATAGGGTATGCGCCGCTATTCTTAGTTTCGGTAAGTTTTCGGCTGTCGGGATATATATTTTCCCGTTTATAATCTTTTCGTATTCCGTCATAATTATATCTTCCGGAAAATTATAACATATATCCGCAAATTTTTCAAAACATATATTTAATAAAATTTATTTATTATACGGCAAAACGGTTTACTTTTATAAAAAAATAAGATATAATAATAAGGCTTTAAGAAATTGAGTTATCTATCTGGGTGTAGCGCAGTTTGGTAGCGCGCTTGAATGGGGTTCAAGAGGCCGGAAGTTCAAATCTTCTCACTCAGACCACGTCGGAGCAAGGCTTTTTGGTCTTGCTCTTTTGTTTTGCAAAAGAGCGAAGACATTTCAGCC
>CAMNIW010000074.1 GCA_946540675.1 uncultured Clostridia bacterium
GAGCCTTTTTTCCGTTCAAAACTATTGACTTGCGCCGCTCAAAAGAATATACTTATAACAATAATTGTCAGGTGCGGTGCTATGTATAAGATAATCGACAAAAAAATACTCAATCCCACCGTCACGCAAATGGATATTTACTCTCCGCTCGTCGCCAAAAAAGCAAAGGCGGGACAGTTTATAATACTCCGCGTGGACGAAGACGGCGAAAGGATACCGCTCACGGTCGCGGGGACGGACGCTTCCGCCGGAACGGTAAGGATAATCTTCCAGACGGTCGGCGCGACCACTATGAAACTCAACGCAAAGCGCGCGGGAGAATATATTTCCGACTTCGTGGGGCCGCTCGGCTGTCCTACCCGTACCGACGGCATAAAGAAAGTGTGCGTTATCGGCGGCGGCGTGGGTTGCGCCATCGCGATGCCCGTCGCCGAAGAATTTCATAAACTCGGCGCGACGGTCGTAAGCATAACGGGGTTCCGCAACAAAAATCTCGTAATACTCGAAGACGAATTTGCGGCTTGCTCGGACAGCCTTACGGTAATGACCGACGACGGCTCTTACGGGCGCGGCGGCAACGTCACCGTTCCTTTGAAAGAGATGCTCGAAAGCGGCGAAAAATTCGATATGATAATAGCGATAGGCCCGCTTATAATGATGAAGTTCGTCGTGGAGACGGCTCGCCCGTTCGGCGTTCCCGTAACCGTTTCGATGAACCCGATAATGATAGACGGCACGGGTATGTGCGGCGGTTGCAGGCTCACCCTTAACCGCGACGGGCGAAAAATAACCGAATTCGCGTGCGTGGACGGTCCGGACTTCAACGGATACGAAATCGACTTTGACGAAGCGATGTCAAGGGGCAGGACTTACGCCGACTTTGAAAAGCGCGAGAGAGAAAACACCTGCAACTTGCTGAAAACGGGGGGTAAAGCGTAATGGCCATAGATCCGAAAAAACACGAAATGCCCGCGCAGTCCCCTGCGGCAAGGGTAAAAAACTTCGACGAAGTGGCGCTCGGTTATACCGCCGAAATAGCGGTCGCGGAAGCGCAAAGGTGCCTTAACTGTAAAAACAGACCGTGCGTTTCGGGATGCCCCGTAAACGTAAACATACCCGACTTTATCGCAAAGATAAAGACGGGCGACTTCGAAGGGGCGTACAAAGTCATTTCAAAAACTTCCACTCTTCCGGCGGTATGCGGAAGGGTCTGCCCGCAGGAATCGCAGTGCGAGAGCAAATGCACTCTCGGCATAAAATACGAGCCTGTGGGGATAGGTCGGCTCGAAAGATTCGTCGCCGACTATCACAACGAAAATTCACAAAATTCCCCTACCGTACCCGAATTTAACGGACACAGGGTCGCGGTGGTCGGGTCGGGGCCATCGGGACTTACCTGTGCGGGAGATCTCGCGAGAAAGGGTTATAAAGTGACTGTGTACGAAGCGTTGCATACGGCGGGCGGCGTACTCGTCTACGGCATACCCGAATTCAGACTTCCCAAAAAAATAGTCGAAAAGGAAGTCGAAACCCTTAAATCTCTCGGCGTGGATATAGAAACAAACGTCGTGATCGGCAAAACTCTCACCGTAGACGAACTCTTCGAAGACGGCTACGAAGCGGTTTTCATCGGGTCGGGTGCGGGACTTCCCAACTTTATGAACATACCGGGGGAATCGCTTAAAGGAGTGTACTCCGCCAACGAATTTTTGACGCGAGCCAACCTTATGAAGGCTTACAGGGAGCATTCGGACACCCCGATAATGAAG
Source organism: uncultured Clostridia bacterium (assembly GCA_946540675.1). Classification (GTDB taxonomy): domain Bacteria; phylum Bacillota; class Clostridia; order Christensenellales; family Borkfalkiaceae; genus UBA10281. The sequence continues at coordinate 1,770 of CAMNIW010000074.1, forward strand.
GGCGGAAAGGTCGCCGTTGTGGGCGGCGGAAACGTCGCTATGGACGCGGCGAGAACGGCTCTTCGGCTCGGCGCGGAAAAGGTGTACGTCGTATACCGCCGTTCGCTTGCCGAACTGCCCGCGCGCCGCGAAGAAGTCGAACACGCGACGGAAGAAGGCATAGAATTCAGACTGCTCGAAAATCCCGTGGAGATACTCGGTTACGATAACCCCGAAGATAGGCGCGATCCCGAAAACGGATTCGTCACGGGCATAAAGTGCGTCAAAATGGAACTCGGCGAGCCCGACGAAAGGGGACGCAGGCGACCCGTACCCGTAAAGGGAAGCGAACACGTATTAAACGTCGACGTCGTGATAATAGCGATAGGGACTTCCCCCAATCCGCTGATAAAGAACACGACGAAAGGGCTGGAAGTCAATGCGCGCGGCGGAATAATAGTCGACGAAAACGGCCTTACGACAAAGCGCGGCGTATACAGCGGCGGCGACGCCGTGACGGGCGCGGCTACCGTTATCTCGGCTATGGGCGCGGGCAAGACCGCGGCAAAAGCCATAGACGAATATCTGTCGGGCAAAAGATAAAAAATACGCCCCTGCGGAAGTTTTCCGCAGAGGCGTCAGCATAAAATCGGGTTCAAACATATAAAACAAACTCAAACGCCGTCCGCGGTTTTCCGCGGACGGCGCATTTTTCTTTTGTTAAAAAAGGTCAAAAGGTTATCTTGGCTATCTTTATCGTCCTATAGGGAACGTTGATAAGATAATCCTTGTTGTCGTTCAACTCGTCGAATATCTCTTTGTTGCTTTCGGCGCTGACCGCGACCGTATAGCCGCTTTCGCCCTTTGCGAACGTCTCTCCGTCGGAATTTTTCATAAAGTATCTGCCGAGCGTGTTGACTTCGCTGTCCTTTGCGTAATAGTAGTATACGTTGCCGTCTTCGTCTTTCTGGTAGTCGGTCATCATCTTTTTGACGGCGTCCGCACCGGAAACGATCTTACCCAAAACGGCGAACTGCCCCGCCGCGGAATAGTACGAAGTCGAGCCGAAAGTTACGGCCATCGTCGCCTTTGCGGAATTTATCTCGCTTTCCGAGTCGCCCTTTTCCCTTTTAAGGACGAGAGCGTTTATAAGGTCGAGTTTGTTCCCGTTTATGCCGTTAGCCGAGAACTCGCCCGCGACGTTGTAATATTCGCCGAGATATCTCTGCCTTTTGCCGCTGCTGCCGATGGTCTTGCCCTTTACGTAAGACTCGGTTATAAAGTCGTAATAACCCTTGTCGACGTCCTTTTCGTACTTGGACTTATAGTCGCCGTTCTCGCCGTAAAACTCGCCGAACTCGACGTAGCCGCCGACGTTGGATACGACCGTTCCGTCGTAATAACCCTTTTTGGCGAGATAGACGAAGTGCTCGATAGTTCCGGGGGCGAAATTGTCGTAAAGTTCGAATTTTACGTCGGTAGTAGTATCTCCGCCGACGTCGAAACTTACGGTGCAATCGGTTATCTTACTTCCGCTCTTTACTTTTTCTCCGCAGGCGGTCGTCCCCAACGCCATAACCGCGGCAAAGGAAACGGAAAACGCGACTTTCAAAAATTTGTTCATAAAGATTATCCTTGTTTGATTAACTTATATTTATTTTAATATAAAGCCCCGAATAAGTCAACACTAATCGCGGCGGAATAGGCGAATTTTCGACGGAAATTCATATTTTCAGTCGAGAAAACCGCTATGCAGGAACAAAAGCGCGAGCCCGACGACCGCCGCCGCGCCGAGAAGCACGGCTATCGCTATGCGGAGCGGTGAAACGGGCGTCTTTCCGCCGACCTTGCCCGTACTGCCGTTGACGTATACGTCGTAACTCTTGTTTTTGTAGCGGTAATTCATCATATACACGGGTACGAGAACGTATTTATACTTAACGTCGTTATGCGTGGTGCGCACGTTGATATAGTCCACGACGTCGTAATTATGCCTGTCGCGGATAAATTCCCTTATGCGCTTATCCATACTCTTTTTTGCGTCTTCCCAGCAGTCCTTGATGTCCCTTTGATACCTGTCCGCCACGAACCCCGAAAGATATTTGTTCTCGTAAACGCAACTCTTCTTCGTGTCGAAAGGCTGTATCTTCCAGAATTTTTCCTGAGCGAAGTTTGCGTTTGTGGCGATGAATATATCGTCGAAGAAATGCTCTATCGTACCCTTGATGCGGTAATACACGGTATACGTTTCGGTGCGCTTGTTATCGCCCGAACCGACCGTTCTCGTCCTGTGCTCGCCCACCCTTCCTTCATAATAGGAAACGGTGTTGCTGTCAAAGGTGAAACACGGCTCGTATACCCCGTGCATATTTTCGGGCGAAAGGCTCTTTTTGAATTTTCTCGGAGCGAACAGTCTTCTTCTCGCCCACTTCTTGGAAAACTCGCCCGCTCTGTCCGCGCCGAATTGGAAAGGTATGACGACCTGCGGTTTGAGCCCTTTGAAACTGCCTTCCTTCACGATGTGCGAAGTTCCGCAAAACGGACATAAACTCGCCTGCTCGTCGCGGTTAACGACGACTACCGCGCCGCAGTTGCCGCACCTGTACGTAGCCTGTTCGTCCGCGTCCCACATTTCGGCGTGCGCAAACCCTTCTTTGATGTCGTTTTCCTTGACGTCAAAGTCTTTTTGAACGTCTATTTCGTTGCCGCAGTGTTCACAGTAAAGCGTTTGTTTTTCGGGGTTGAATACCATCGTTCCGCCGCAACTCTTGCATTTTACGCTGTACGTGTCTATGCTCTTTACGTCTTTTTCGGTTATTTCAGCCATATTTCTCCACCTTGCCCGTAAACGCAATCCCCACGGGGGTTTTCCCGTGGGGTCGCATTTTTATATCTGATTGAGTTCTTCTATCATCTTTTCGAGATCCGCGCCGTGTACCGCCGCCGCTTCGCCGACGGTCTCTCCGTGAGCGATTGCGCATCCAAGGCAGTGCATACCGTATTTCATAAGGATCTCGGGAGCGTTCGGATTGATTTCGAGCGCTTCGGTGATTATGGTATTTTCGGTTATCTTCCTTTCCATATCCTTGTTCTCCTTTATTTATTGAAGTTTTTGTCCGCACTCGGGGCAGAATTTCGCGCCGGCGTTTATCTCCGCTCCGCACTCGGGACAGAATTTCTTTACGTTTAATTTGGCTCCGCACTCGGGGCAGAACTTGGCGTTAGCCGCGACCGACTTGCCGCACTCGGGGCAAACTTTGGTCTTGTCGCCGCTTTGCGTATCGGGCTTAGCCTGCGGCTGTTGCGCCCGGGGTTGAGCCTGTTGCTGCTGAGCGAACGCGCCCGCCATATAACCGCCTATTCCCATACCGGCGCCCATGCCGACGCCCGCGCCTACGAACGCGCCGCCCGCACCGGGGTTTTTGGCGGCGTCCTTCATAGCCTGCGCCGCGGAAACTTTCATCAATGTGTCCGTGCTGTCTTTGAGTATGCCGAGTTTGCTTCTCTCGTCGAGAGCCTTTTCGACTTCTTCGGGGACGGACATATTCTCGATGAAAAGATTGGTGAGTTCAAGACCTATCTCTCTGAACTTCGCCTGAATTTTAGCCTTGACTATCTCGTTGAATTCGAGAGTGTTGGCGGCGAGATCCAGAGCGGACAACCTGCTTTCGCCCAAAGCGTCGCTGAGCGACGACACGAGCATGGTTTTGAGATAGCCCGTTATGTCTTCGGTCTTGAACGAACTGTTGGTTCCGAAGAGTTCTTTAAGGAACACGGTCGGATCGTCCACCCTGAACGCGAACGCGCCGAACCCGCGCACTCTTATCACGCCGAACTCGGGATCGCGCATCATTATCGGGTTGAGCGTTCCCCACTTTATGTTGGTAAACTGCTTGGTGTTGATGAAATACACCTGACAGGTTATAGAATTTTCAAACGCGTACTTCCAGTGCGCGAGTTTGGTAAGAATCGGGAAAATCTGCGTTTTGAGATCGTAAAAACCGGGACCGAATACTTCGGCTATCTCCCCTTTATGTACGAATATCGCCACCTGCGATTCCTTTACCGTAAGCGTCGATTTGTTATTTACTTCCCTTCCGTCGTTTTTGAACGGGTATTTGTATACTATAGTGTTTCTGCTGTCGTCGCTCCAGGCAATATTGAGTCTGAAAAGAGCCATAATTATTCACCTTCCCTTACATTCTTATATAAGTATAACATATTTCAAAGCATTTTACAATGTTTTTGCACCGTTTATTTTTATTTGGATTCAATCGGTTTTGAGCGCGCGCATCGCGTTGAGAATAGCGAGAAACGCAACTCCCACGTCCGCGAACACCGCATACCACATCATAAACGCTTCGGCGACTCCCAGCGCGCTTAAAAGAAGCACCGTGAATTTTACCGCGAGAGCAAAAATTATGTTCTCTTTTACTATGCGCATAGTCTTTTTCGCTATGCTTTTTGCCCTGACTATCTCGGACGGCTTGTCGTACATAAGAACAACGTCCGCCGCTTCTATCGCGCTGTCGCTGCCTACTCCGCCCATAGAAACGCCGACGTCCGCGAGCATAATGACGGGCGCGTCGTTTATTCCGTCGCCTATAAAGACCACCGCGTCGCCCTTTTTCTTTTCGGACATTATCTTTTCGAGCGCAGCCGTCTTGTCCTGCGGCAAAAGTCCGCTCCTGTATTCGTCTATGCCGAGTTCGTCGGCGACTCGCTTTGCCGCGCGCTCGTTGTCGCCCGTCAGCATAACGATCCTGTTGCCGCCCGCTTTAAGGGTCTTTATCATCTCCGGCACGTCTTCCCTTATCTTGTCAGCGAGAGATATAACGCCGACAAGCGTTTCGCCTTTCGCCACGAAAACTTCCGTCATGCCCGAATTTTCTATACCGTTAACGGAAATTCCGAGTTCTTCCATAAACGCGCGATTTCCGACGAACACCTTGTCGCCGTCCTTTTCGGCGGTAATTCCCCTGCCCGCCGTTTCG
>CAMNIW010000075.1 GCA_946540675.1 uncultured Clostridia bacterium
ATTTGCCGTCGTTGACAAAATTGAACATATCTTTGAGCGCTCTTTCGTCGTCGGAGAGTTGACTGTTTGGCTTTGTGAGCGAAGAGCCGAGGCCGTGTACCATCAAATATTTTGCCGTCGCCTTTTGCGCGACTTCGACGAATTCGCTGTTTGAAAGAGTTTTGTCGTTCTCTTCCGTCTGCGTCTCGTTGAGCGCTATATAGTCCACGACGTTCTCTTGGATTCTTGCCAAGAACTCTGACGGCGATTCATAGTTGTTTGCGATATATTCGCACTCGTCAAAGCCCTGCGACTCGTGAATCGTAAACGTCTTGGAATCATAATTCGATATGTTTAGCAGTCGTCCGTCCTCAACAGGCTCTTTGACGATAAGGAACCGATCAAGGATAGGTTTGTAGGCACGGAGTTCTTCGTTGCGATGATCATACATTTCGCGGTACGGTCCAACCACCGTCGTGTGGAAAGTGAAGGTTGCCACCTGGTTGTGCAGTTTGAGTTCCGCGTCTTTTTCAAGGCCACAGAGCGTCTCGATGACGTTCATCTCATTGTCATCTCCAAACCTACCTTCCCCGTACGCTTTGTGTTGAAGGTCATAGATTGTCGATGCGGGAGATGTTTGATCTTTCAGAAGCTCGAACGAGTTGACTTTTTCGAATCCCTCCGTATAATGCTTTTCAACCGCTTTTAACGGAGACTCCAAAAACTCGTCGACGTCCAGGTCGTTTTCTTTGATATAGTTGTAAACGTTGTACAAACCGTTGATTATGGACACGCTTCTTACGTCTTGTCTCATATCCGCCGGCAAATTGTTGTTTGACATACCGCCGACGTCGCTTTGATAGATGTCCGACTCGTCCATAGAGAAGTTGTTGTGCACCACGTCCAGGATGTCTCTCATCTGCGTGTTATGCTTGTTCCATTCCCGAGCCAAACGGACGCTCTCTTTTTCGTCTTTAGCGTCGAGAGCTTGTTTGTATGCTTCAAACGTGTTGTTGAGCGCGGAAAAAGCATAGTTTTTTGTGTCCAAATCTTCTGCGGATCCCGTTGGCGCATAGCCGTACTCTTCAAACTTTGCAAACACCTCTTTTATGGCGTTCTTCGTCCGATCGGAGTAGCGCATATCAAACTCGCGCATACGCCGGAAGTCCGCCTCTTTTCCCGGTTGTATCGTGCTGAAATAATTTTGTCCCCTCTTGTCAGGAGTTGACGTCACCGCAGTCGGATCCATGCCCATGTCGACAATTGCCTGTTCTCTCGTCACCTCAAGGTTGTGCAGAGCCGATTTCTCTAAGTGCTCTCTATAACGTTGAAGTTCTTTGAGTTGCTTGTCGGTTGTCACGATATTGGCGTTTATATCGTCCATTATCGCCTTGACTTGCTCCTTCTCTTCTTGGGAGATGGAGGCGTCTTTGTCAACTCTCTGCTTCATTTCCTCGGTCGGAGCGGACAGCGTGTGCGTGCCGATGCTTGCGACCGTTCTTTCGCTGACAGGAATATAGTTGTTCGCCTCTGTCACGATCTCGTCAATCGTCTCGTTCGGCAGGTTTTCCGCAACCAAATTGAAGAATAAATCACGGCGGTTATCAATATATGAAGTTGGAATCTCCAGCTCTGAAAAACTACTGTCGGCAAGTCTTTCCTCTGACACGAAAACGGAGGCAATTTCTTTTGCCTTGTCAAGAGACTCCGCGTTTGCGATAACGTCGGCAAGCTGGTGTTTTGCGTTTTGAAGCTTTGCGTCCGGGTTCTGCTGCTTGAGTATTTCAAACGCTTTTTCGTCAGTGATCTCGGGATTGTTTCTGATTGCCGAGGCGATGTTGCCTTTTGCGCGGCGGTAAACACGATTTTTCTCATCATCCGAGAGACCGTTAAAAACCTCGCGCTTCTTTTCTTCAGGCAACGCGGCATAGAGTTTTTGAATCAATCTGTCGTAGACGGCGCTATCTTCATTCAAACTATATCCTTCTACTTCGATTTGGAAGTAAGATTTCCCTGCCTCGTCAACCGTTCTTTTGCTAAGCGCGCGAAAATCATTGAGAATGGAAACTATGTTTTCCTTTGTAGCCTTTTGGTTCTCTTTAAGCAATTTACCCATATTTCAACTCCTGAAAAGGTTATTTCTATTTCAAAAAAAGCCCGTATTTCAGGCTTTTTTCTCTTGGAACAGCGACGCAACGCGCTGGGACGCGATGATGTCGATGCTCGTTCTCGACTGCGGACCCGTGATGATGAAAGCACTACCGCGCGGATTGTTGATGATTTGATCTTGCTCCGCCTTGTTGATGTTGCCAGCCTTGCTGTAAAGAGTACAAAGATCGTCCATATCGTTTGGCGCGAGAGCGAAGATAAACGAGTATTGGCAAGCGTTGATGATTGCCGTGGACTTTCTTATGATGTCTTGGCTTCCGACAAAGTCCTTGATGTTTTGCGTGATGATGATTTGCATACCGTTGTACTTTCTGATACGCTTTGCAAGTTGGTACATAAAGTCGAGCGCGATCGGATATTTGGGGTCTATAAAGACGTGCGCTTCGTCGATCGCGACGATTATTTTTCTGTTGGTGTTGTACTTTAAGTTGAAATCCCTGTTCTTTATTATCTCGTTGTCGAGCCACTTAAGGACGAGAAGCATTTGCGCGTTGGCGATAACTCCGTTTTTGTTGGCGAGAAGCGACTGGAAATTGAATACGGCGAAGTTTTCTTTTACCGACAGCGTACTCGGTCCGTTCCAGAGTTTCGAGTTTCTTCCGCCGGTAGCGAATTTGGAAATAAAGTTTTTCAAAACTCTGAGATTTTCCACGTCGTACGCCACTTCCGCCGTTTCCAACTTCTCTAATATAAACGAGTAAAGATCGTCGAATATCGGATAGTCTTCGGCTTTGAGCGACGAAAAATCCGACTCTTCCGTAATGCCCTTTTTCGCGTAAAGTTCGACGATAAGGTTGTTGAGCATTTCGAGCGCGTGTGCGTCTATTCCCGGGAGTATCTCGCGGAAAAACTGCTCCAAAAATTGCAGGTGCACCGAAAAGGCGTTAGACGCTCCGTCGGCGTCTTCGTCGGCGTCAAGAGTCGTTATTACGTGGAACGGGTTGAGTTTTCCGTGACTTGCCGAGCCTACGTCGATAAGTTTGCCGCCGAGATTGGACGATATTATATCGTATTCGTTCTCGGGGTCGAGAATAAATATCTTGCAGTTTTCGGTCGCAAGGTGCGTAAGCAAAGTCTTGGTCGAATACGATTTGCCCGACCCCGACTTGCCCATAATTACCATATTGGAATTGACTCTCTCGTTGTTTCTCGCAAAGAAATCGACTATTACCGGGAAACCTTTGCTCTGTCCTATCGTTATACCACCCTTTTCCATTATGGTCGACAGCACGAACGGGAACACCGCGGCGATGGAGTTTGAGTGAATAGAACGCTGGAACTCGGTCATAACGTCGTTTTGCGACAGGTTTGACGAGATCATGGCTCGGTTCTGATTGCAAAAATCGTCCGACAATTCAAATCCCTGCTCGGACAATACGCGCATAATGCGTTTTTTGAGATCCTTCTTTTTTTGTCTCGAACGGTTGTATAAAATTATGTGTATGTTGACTTTGTATAAATTTTCGTTATCGTTTTTAAGCAGCGCGAGAAGTTGAACCAGGGTGTTGATATGAGTGGTTCTGTCAATGACCGAACTTGCCTTGTAAGACTGCTCGCTTTGGGATAACAACTCCTGCAAAGACCGGTCTATCATCCTTATCGCCTTTTCTTTCTCGAAAGGCTCTAAATTCATGACGACTTTCGTGTCTTCGGTGTTGAACATCTGAAAGCCCCACGCGTTTCCGACCGTCAGGGGGTAATTGCGCACGGTAAAATGAAAACACTCTTCGCCGTCCACTACCGTGCTCTTGGAATTGAAATCGACTTCTCGGGGAAGTATCCAGTCCATATACTCCCTTTCGTCCATTACGTCGATATCTTCTTCGTTGAATTTATCCGTGAAATTGTATTTAAGAAAAATGCAAAGTTCCTTCGTGCCGAGAACGTGCGACTCCATACCCGCATCCGCAAACGTTTCCACGGCGTTCTGAAGTATTTCGTCGATAACGCCTTTTTGCGCGTCGTACACGACGAGATAGAAGGAAGGAGCCATTATTTTGTCTTCTCCCGACGAATTGAGATTGTTGTATACTTCTATCCTGTCCTGCAAAACGCGTTCGCGCACGAAGAGTTCGTGCTCGGACAGTTCTCCCGCGTCGAAAGTCTTTTTCAGATCGTCGCGTTTGAGTTCTTCTCTCGCGATAAAATCGTCAAAGTTGATTTTTCTGTCGATTTTGACGAGCGACGCGCGCGTCTTACCCGAAATAGCGCGTATGATCTTGCCGAAATGATTGTTGATTATCTGATCCTGACGGTAACCCGTGAGCAACCTGAATTCTCTCGAACCTATCTCCAGCACTCCGGCATAGTAATCGCCGAACTCGATATAACCGTCCTTTACGTTCTTGAAGGCGACCAACGCCTTGACGTCGGACGCGCTTTCCGTGTCCTGTTTGACGTATTTTTTGACCGAAAACACGTAGCGGACGAAAGTCTTGAAAAAGAGATAAAAGCGCTGTCCGTCGTAAGGAATAAACAGTGCGCCGACTAAACACGCGACCAAAAGCGCGATAAAAAACCGCGCTATGCCGATATTGCTGAGACAGATCACGACGACCAACACAAGCCCCAAAAGCGCTATCAATATGTCGGCTACCGAGATATTCTTGAAAAACTGTACTTTAACTTTTGCCGTTTTTGGAATAACTCTCATATCATTATTTCCTCAAAATACTCACTCTTCATCTTCCTCTTCTTCGGACGCTTCCGCTATACTGCCAAGTCCTCCCGACGACTCGTTTGTGAGCGCTTCCGCAATTTGATTTGCCGTCTTTTGATTGACTTGGTCTTTGCCGAAGTTGAAATTGTTTGTGTCGGCTTCGCGTCTGCCGCCGTCACCCGATCCGGACGCGTTATCCGAGTTGCCGAATCCCGACTTATTGTCCTTAGTCCCGTCGGAACCGTTCTTCATCTTGTTGGCGGTGTTGTCGGAATCGCCGTATTTGGGATTTTCGTTGAGTCTGTCGCCTTCGTTCGGATTGTTCTCGCTTTCTTTCGACGCGTCTAAATCCTTCTTGAAATCGCTCTTATCTTTATCGCCCTTTCCGAAGATCTTTTTGCCGCCTGCCAAACCTCCTTTACCGGCAAGTTTGAGTCCGCCGACGACCGCCGCAGAGCCCAGACGTCCGAGCGCGGAATCCATAAGTTCTCTCGAACCGCCGCCCGCGCTCAACAAATTACCGATAAGCGCGGAACCTTTTTGCATTGCGAACGCGCCGCCGATAATGATGAGAAGTTTGAACAGTCCGTTCAGGAACCCGTTGTCGAAAAACGTCACCGATGAAGGCGTTATTATGTAGATCAGCAGGCAATATATGTTCATATAGAGTATAATGCCGTATGCCGAAACAAACTTGATCAGCGTTTGCTCCCGCCATAATTTGAACCTGCCGCCGTCGTCTAAAACAGCGGACGCTATCGAAAACGGAGAAACCAAAAACAGTACTCCTATGCTTATGGCGCGGTCGACGAACTGCACCAACGCGTTGGCGAGAGTAAACAAAAGCACGAGCCCCGTGATCCATGAGAAAATAAAGTCGAAATCTTCGAGGTCTATCGCCTGCCAGACGAGATCGGTGTCGGTATAACTCGCTTCGCCGCTGACGATCGAGTCGTATACCGTCCTGTTAAGAATTTCGGAATCCTGCGAAAACGCGCCGAACAGAAAACTGCCGAGCCCTTGCGAGCCGTTTCTCGTAGCTTCGTACAGAATGCCCATAATCGTGTTGAGCGCCCATATCGCCGTCAACATAATGAGCGGAACGAAAAAGAACAATAAAAGGGTCTTGAAGGCTTTTACACCGACTTGCCCCGGGGACATATCGGGTTTTTCCTTTACGATGACCATTATTATCCTTGCGATCGTAAAGAATATGAGCACTACGAAAGCGATCACGGCGGCGACTCTGAATCCGTTGGCCAAAGCGTCGCTTCTGAGCATATACGAAACGAGATCGGTCTCCGTTCCGCCGAGATTTATGGGCTCTATTCCGCACAGTTTGTTAGCGCAGGCTATCAATCCGTCTATCAAACGCAAAAGGGATTTTGTAATTCCGTACAGAAATTCCCAAAACCAGTCGAACATTTTTTACTCCTTTACTCCGCATTGATAAGAATTGCGGTGATTCTCAGCGGGACTTCGGTAGTCGCGGGGCTTTTTTCTTTTTCGTATTGCAATAAAGCCGCGTTGTATACCTTTTCGCCGTCGTTTTTTGCGGAAGCCGCATTATCGTACGCGCTTTGAGCAGCGTCTTTCTGCTCTTTGGTCGCGGAACCGTCGTTAAGGACGTTTTGCAGCGCCGCCGCTTTTCCGTTGTAATCGTCAACCAAAGCCTGCCAGACCTTCTGCGCCCGATCGAGTTTGATTTTGGCGGGGTCGTAACAGTTGTTGTCTATACGGAAAACGATGTACTGTCCTTCGCTTATTTCCTGTCTTTTGCCGCGCGTACCGTCCTTGCCCCAGCGTTTTATATACATCTCTTTCCATTTATCCGCCGTTCCGGA
>CAMNIW010000076.1 GCA_946540675.1 uncultured Clostridia bacterium
GCTGCCGAGCTTGCCGAAGCGGGTTGTAAAGTTATCTTTGCCGACAGTTTCGGTCATCAGGCGTATATGATAAATGCGGCCAAGGAATTTCCTAACGTTCAGTTCTGCCATGCTACCGGCACGAAAGGACTTACCGAAAACCTTCCCAACTTCCACAACGCTTTCGCTTCCATATATGAAGGAAGATATATCGCGGGCGTCGCGGCAGGTCTTAAACTCAACGAAATGATCGAATCCGGCAAGATTACCGCCGACAAAGCGAAAATGGGTTACGTAGGCGCATATCCTTACGCCGAAGTTAAATCCGGATACACTTCTTTCTATCTCGGCGCAAAATCCGTTTGCCCGTCCGTTACTATGGAAGTTTCCTTCACCAACAGCTGGTATAATCCCGAAAGAGAGCAGACCGAAGCCGAAAGACTTATAACCAACGGATGCGTCCTTATAAGTCAGCACGCCGACTCTATGGGAGCACCCAACGTTTGCGAAACGAAGAACGTTCCCAACGTCTTCTATAACGGAACGACTATCGATTCCTGTCCCAAAACTTATCTCATCTCTTCGAGAATCAACTGGGCTCCTTACTTCAAATATATGATGGTAAACACTCAGAAAGGACAGGCTTTCGCAGCCGATTGGTGCGGAACTCTGGCTAACGGAGCGGTTGAAGTTCTTCCTTTCAATCCGCTTGTTGCCGCTGAAGGAACCGAACTTAAACTTGCCGAAGTAACCGCGAAAGTTATGGCGGGAACGATTAAAATATTCGACACCGCGACGTTCACCGTTAAAGGTCAAACCCTTACTTCTTACGGTGCGGACGTTGAAGACGCGGGCGATTACGTAGCCGAAACGGAAGCGGTTTCCGACGGATATTTCCACGAATCCGAGTATCGTTCGGCTCCTTACTTCGACGTTCTTATCGACGGAATAACCTTACTCACCACTGATTATCAGGGCGAATAATAATATTATCTGACCGGACAAGGCGGAGATTTTCTCCGCCTTATCCTGTTATTTTGGTACACTATCGGAGAAGATTATATAATGATAGCGTTAGAATTAAAAGGCATAACCAAGAGATTCGGCAGCATAGTCGCAAACGAAGGCGTCGATCTCCAATTAAAGAAGGGCGAGATACTTGCTTTGCTCGGAGAAAACGGGAGCGGCAAGACGACCCTTATGAATATGATCGCCGGCATATATTTCCCCGACGAAGGTCATATTTACGTAAACGGCGAAGAAGTGGTCATCCGTTCGCCGCAAGACGCGTTTAAGCAAAAAATAGGAATGATCCATCAGCACTTCAAGTTGGTGAACGTGTTTGACGCGACGCAAAACATAGTTCTCGGAAACGGTAAAAAGAAGTTCAATATAAAAAAGAGCGTTTCCGAAGTAAAAGAAATTTCAGAAAAATACGGTTTTCATATCGATCCGGGCAAAAAGATATACGATATGTCGGTATCCGAAAAGCAAACCGTCGAAATAATAAAGGTTTTATACCGCGGTGCCGATATTCTTATTCTGGACGAGCCCACGGCGGTGCTTACCCCGCAAGAAACCGATAAACTTTTCGCCGTACTTAAAAATATGAAAGAAGACGGCAAATCCATAATCATCATAACGCACAAACTCAACGAAGTTTTGGAGATATCCGACAGGGTTTCCGTTTTGAGAAAAGGTCATTATATAGGAACGGTAAATACTTCCGAAACCACCGAATCCGAACTGACCGAAATGATGGTCGGCAAGGCCATAGATCTGAATATAGAGAGAATAGAGTCTGAACACGTATCGGACAGGCTCATAGTTTCAAATATAAATTGTAAAAACAGAGAAGGCGTTAAAATTCTCGAAAACGTAACGTTTACCGCAAAGAGCGGCGAGATACTCGGTATAGCGGGTATAGCCGGAAGCGGACAAAGAGAACTTTTAGAATCGATCGCGGGACTGCAAAAGATCGACACGGGGGAAATAACCTATATCGATCCCGAAAGCGGCGAAAGCGTAAATCTCAGGGATAAAACGCCCACTCAGATAAGAGAACTCGGCGTCAGGTTGTCTTTCGTACCCGAAGACAGGCTCGGAATGGGACTTGTCGGAAATATGGATATAGTGGACAATATGATGCTGAGAAGTTACGAAAACGGCAAGGGGATATTCCTTGACAGGGTAAATCCGAGCAATCTCGCCGACAGCGTTATTTCCGAACTCGAAGTCGTAACGCCCAACTCGCATACGCCCGTAAGAAGGCTGTCGGGCGGAAACGTTCAGAAAGTTCTCGTAGGCAGAGAAATATCGTCGTCGCCAAAAGTGCTTATGGTGGCGTATCCGGTAAGGGGACTTGACGTAAACTCGTCGTATCTGATTTACGGCTTACTCAATAAGCAAAAAGAAAACGGAACGGCGGTAATATTCGTCGGCGAAGATCTCGACGTTCTTCTTGCGCTTTGCGACCGTATAATGGTAATAAACTCCGGCAAGATAACGGGTATCGTAGACGCTCGCACGGTCAAAAAAGAAGACGTGGGGCTTTTGATGACCAAAACGTTCGATAATGACGCGAAAGAGGTGGAAGATGGCGGAAGTAACGAATAACAGCGGTGCGAAAAAACTGCACGAGCCGTTGTTTCACATAACAAGAAAATCGGCGGTGCCTTTTTGGAAAGCGTCGCTTATCAGGGCGATAGCGATTTTTGCGGCGCTTGTCGCGTGCGGCATCGTAAGTCTTATTTTAATAGGTAAAAATCCTTTCTATATATATAAGACGATGTTCGACGGCGCATTCAGCACAAAACGCAAATTCTGGATATTTATAAGAAACGCCGCCTTGCTTCTCGGGTATTCGCTCGCGATAGTTCCGGCTTTCAAAATGAAGTTCTGGAATCTCGGCGCGGACGGACAGGTACTTATGGGCGGTCTTGCCACGGTTGCCTGTATGTTGTTTTTGGGCGGAAAAATGCCCGACGCCGCCGTCATTGCGATAATGCTCGTCGCAAGCATTGCGGCAAGCGTAATTTGGGCGGTTTTACCCGCAATATTCAAGGCGTTTTTCAAGACTAACGAATCTCTCTTCACCCTTATGATGAACTATATCGCCATGGGACTCGTTACGTACTTTATCAACAGAGTAGTAAAGGGCGGTTCGGGCGTTCTTAACCCGATCGGCTACGCAAATCTTCCCGACATCGGCGGAGCGCAATTCGCAGGAAGAAAGTTTTTGCTCACGATAATCATATTTGCGGTAATAACGGCGTTTATGTTTATTTATCTCAAATATACCAAGCACGGCTACGAGATATCCGTTGTCGGCGAGAGCGAAAACACGGCGAGATATATAGGTATCGGCGTAAAAAAAGTAATTATAAGGACTTTGATACTGTCGGGCGTGATTTGCGGGATCATCGGATTCGTCCTTGTCGGCGGCATAGATCACACTATCCGTTCGGACATATCGGCAGGGCGCGGATTTACCGCAATACTTATCGCGTGGATAGCGAAATTCAACCCGATATTTATGGTTTTGATGTCGCTGTTCGTCGCTTTTCTCGAAGTCGGTTCGGGGCAGGTCAATACGGTTTTCCAACTTGATAACAGCGCGTTTTCAAGTATAATAGTAGGCATAATATATTTGTTTATAATCGGCTGCGATTTCTTTATAAACTACCGAATACTTTTGTCGGCAAAGGCAAGAGAAACCCTTTCAAAGATCGGCGGGATATTCAAGAAGAAGCAAACGCGGGAAGAACCCGAAGAAACCGTAGGCGAAGAAACGGTTTTAGAAGAGTCCGACAAAACCGAAGACGGAAAGACCGAGTCGGAAATAACCGAAAACGACTTTGAAACCGCCGCTGAAAAGGAGGATGACCGCATATGATGTTTTTTGTTTTTTTAACGAGCGCGATAAGTATGGGCGTTACCTTTTTATACGGTTGTGTCGGCGAAATAATTACCGAAAAATCGGGGCACCTGAATCTCGGTATACCGGGAATAATGTGCGTAGGCGGATTCGGCGGATGTCTCGGAGTGTCGATATATATGCAGTCGCTGTCGAGTCCTGATAACGCCAACTGGTTTTTGCTTATAATAATATCGATGTTTTTCTCGGTTTTGTTTTCCGCGATGTTCGGAGCGCTTTACTGTTTCCTTACCGTTACGCTCCGTGCGAATCAGAACGTTACGGGACTTGCGATAACCACTTTCGGCGTCGGCTTTACGAATTATTTCGTAAAAAACATAAATATGGCAAACTTTACCAAGGCGAGTGCGTTGATATCGTATTCGCCGCTTAAAGGTAAGCTCGGCGAATTCGGCGACATATTCGTATCTCACGGATTTTTTATTTACTTCGCAATAGTAATCGCGATCGTTGCCGCACTTGTATTGAACAAGACGAGAGTCGGGCTCAATCTCAGGGCGGTAGGTGAAAATCCGGCGACTGCGGACGCCGCGGGAATAAGCGTAACCAAGTATAGATATATCGCTACGATAATAGGGAGCATGATAGCGGGGCTCGGCGGCTTGTTCTATATTATGGACAGGCTCGGCGGACACTGGGAATACGTTCTCGATATAATGGGCTGGCTTGCGATAGCGCTCGTTATATTCACGCTCTGGAAACCGATAATAAGCATATTCGGTTCTATTTTGTTCGGCGGACTTTATATAGCGGGCAGTTATATAACCGGACTTAGCATACACCAGAAAGAATTGTTCGGTTTGTTGCCTTACGTAATAACCGTCATCGTCCTTATAATCACGAGCGTTCTCGACAGCAAAGAAAACCAACCGCCCGCGGCGCTTGGGTTAAACTATTTCCGAGAAGACCGATAACCTATAACGACAAAAAAGGTGTCGCCGCATTTTGCGGCGACACCTTTTATTTATTTTGTATTGCGTTATTTGTCTTTTTGCGCGGCTTTAAGCCTTCTTTGCGCAGGCAGCGATATGAGCCAGGTAAGGAAGTTTCCGAGTAAAACGTCGAACTGTACCACGGCGAGAAGAGTGACTACAAACATCCAGTTTTGCTTGAATCCGTAAAGAATATTCGGCATATGCCGTATTGTTCCGCCCACGTCCTTAAAGGTGAACAGCGGCATAAGGTAATTCAACCATACAAGCGATACGACCGTCAAGGATATGACGAGAAACGCTCTGAAAGTGTTATACGGTTTACAAATGACGTGCAGATAAGACAGTCCGCCGAGCGACAGCGCCGCTACCATGATCGTGTTGTAATAGCCTTGGTCGGGACTTAACAGGTATTTGTTTATCAGTTTGAACACGAGAACGTTCGTTATCAGTATCACGGCGCCCGGTATCGCATGCGAAAACAGGTAAGAAACGAATTTTCCGCTGACTTTGTTTACGTTGGGTTGCATCGAAAGGGCAAACGAGCCTATTCCGATTATCAGCACTTCGAGCATCATCATCATTTGGCTGTCGAAGGGGAATATCTCGTGCGTGAGTATGGATATTATGGCGAACGTTGCGGTAAACAACGTCTTCATAAGGAAGAGCGAAGACGATTTTTCGATATTGTTTATAACTCGTCTGCCTTCCGCGACTACCGCCGGCATAGAATTGAAATTATTGTTCATAAGCACGATATGCGCAATGCTTTTTGTCGCGTCGCTGCCCGTCGCTACGGTTATAGAGCAGTCCGACTCTTTCATTGCGAGTATATCGTTTACGCCGTCGCCAGTCATCGCCACCGTATGTCCGGCGCGCTTTATCGACTTGATAAGAAGGGCTTTTTGTTCGGGCGTAACTCTGCCGAATACGTTGTATTTATTTGCGGCGTCGATAACTTCTTCGTCGCTCATGCCTTCAAGGCTTATAAACTTGTCCGCGCCTTCGACTCCCGCGCGCCTTGCCACTTCCGAAACGGTCATCGGATTATCTCCGGAAATAACCTTTACCGCCACGTCGTTTTTTCTGAACCAGTTTATTGTCTTGATCGCGTCGCGACGGATATTGTCGGTAAGCATTATCAGTGCAAACGGTTTGACGTCGCTCGGGATTTTTTCACCTGCGATTTTCTTTTCGGACATAGCGAGAAGCAAAACTCTTTGTCCGAGAGAAGTGTAGTGTTTTATCTGATCCGCGAGATATTTGGGAATAGCGGATTTTGCGAGCACGAATTCGGGCGCGCCGAGAGCGAAAGTTCCGACTGTTTTTCCGCCGTCCGCAAAGGTTACCGCCGAATACTTTCTCGAAGAAGAGAACGGTATGATCTCTTCGGCGACGAGTTTGCTCGCCGAGCCGAAATAATTTCTCAAAGCGACCGACGTTTGGTTGTTGTCGGCGAGCGCGTGTTGCATCGACGCCACTATATCGTTTACAGAGTACTTATACGAACTGTTGAACATCACGCAATTTGCGACTTTCATTCTTCCGTCGGTTATCGTTCCGGTTTTATCCAGACAAAGAACGTCGACTCTCGCGAGCATTTCAAGCGCGTACATATCCTGAACGGACGTATGCCTGTTGGCGAGTCTTACGACGCCTACGGCGAGCGCGAGAGTAGTCAGAAGGAACATTCCCGAAGGGATCATTCCGAGTATTACGGAAGTCGTCTTTGTGACAATTTCGGTCAGTTCTCCTTCTGTAAGCGTCGTTACGTCGGGGTGTGTGGCGATTATGACA
>CAMNIW010000077.1 GCA_946540675.1 uncultured Clostridia bacterium
AAGCCGCGAAAAGGCGCGACTTGCAGGCGGGTTCAACCTATTCACGCTCGGCTATGCTCTTGGTCGAAGACGTCGACGACAGGGATTTTTTGAAGACTCTGTTTACCGAAATATACGCGGACTTGCCCGCGCCGAAGGTAAAAAATAAAAGATGACCGTAGATATAGAAGAAAAAAGAGCGGCGGTATTCGGCGAAGAAAAACGCGCGCCCGCGATAGTTTTAACGACTTTCGACGGCGAAGGCGAACGGGTATACGCCGAGATAAAGAAAATCACCGACAGACCGTTTACGCTGATAGCGGTAGGCGGAATAAAATGGAACGACGAGATGACGCCGTGGGCGGCTTCGCCCGTATATAAGGGCGATAGCGGATATAAAGGGCTTGCGGACGGTTTTTTACAAACTCTCACGGACAAAATTATCCCTGCGGCTCTTAAAACGGCGGATATTTCTCCGTCAAGCGTCGCTATCGCAGGGTATTCGTTGGGCGGCTTATTCGCGCTGTATTCGGGGTATAAAAGCGACGCGTTCGACGGCGTTATCAGCGCGTCGGGCTCGCTTTGGTACGACGGCTTTTGCGAGTTCGCGGATAAAAATCCTTTATCGGACAAAGTGAAATTCGTCTATCTTTCGCTCGGCGACAAGGAGAGTCTGACAAAAAACCCGAAGTTAAAGACCGTCGGCGAAAATACCGAAAAAATTGCGGACGTACTTAAAAATCGCGGTAAAAACGTCTTTTTCGAGTACAACGCGGGCGGACATTTCACCGCCGAAAACGAACGCGTGGCAAAGGGAATAGCAAAGTGGCTCGAAAACCGCTTTTCGGCGGAAAACGACCGATAGAATAAAGGGGGAAAACATATGAAAGTTCTCATAATCAACGGGAGTCCGCGTACGGGCGGATGCACGGCAAGGGCGTTGGAAGAAATATCCGATACTTTGAATAAAGAAGGCATAGAAACCGAGACCGTAAACGTAGGCGCAAAGGCAATAAGGGGCTGTATCGCCTGTGATTTTTGCAGAGAAAACGGCAAGTGCTCGATTAACGACGCAGTCAACGACGTCGCGGAAAAATTCAGGGAGGCGGACGGACTGATAGTCGGTTCTCCCGTATATTACGGTTCGCCCAACGGCGGTATTTTGTCGTTTATGGACAGACTGTTTTACAGTACGCCTTTTTCAAAACATATGAAGGTCGGCGCGGCGGTCGTCAGCGCGAGACGCGGCGGAAATACGGCGTCTTTCGACGTGCTAAACAAATATTTTTCCATAAGCGGTATGCCGATAGCGACTTCGACTTATTGGAATCAGGTACACGGTTTTACCCGAGAAGACGTGGAAAAGGACAAGGAAGGATTGCAGACAATGCGCAATCTTGCGAGAAACGCGGCTTTTCTGATAAAGGCGATAGCGGCGGAAAAAGCGAGATCGGGCGGGCTTCCCGAAGTCGAACGCGGAGAGATGACGAGTTTTCCCGACGGTAAATAAAGACGGGGTTTTCTCGGATTTATCGCGAAAAACCTTTGACAATCGCTTGCGTTAAGCGTATAATGTTCAATGGAAATACGGCTGACCGCCGTATTTTTAACGGAGCGCGGTTAGCGTATGCTAATCATTGCGCCGTAATTTTTCGGTTAACAGTTAGTTACTGCTAACCAAAGGAGGCCTGTTTTATGTTTATTGAAATTAAGGACATCAAAAAAGATTTCGGCTTTGGCGATAACGTGACGCACGCGCTTTCGGGCGCGTCGTTTTGTATGGACAAAGGCGAGATGGTGGTGCTTCTCGGGCCGTCGGGCAGCGGAAAGTCGACTCTTCTCAATATAATAGGCGGTATAGAGTCGGCGGACGGCGGCTCGGTCTGCATAAACGGCGAAGCCGTACACGGAATGACCGAAAAGGAGCGTATAGCATACCGCCGCAACCATCTCGGCTACGTCTTTCAGTCGTACAACCTTATCCCGAATCTCACCGTCAGGGAAAATATCGAAGTGGGGGCGTACCTGTCCAAAAACAGTCTTGACGTCGACGAACTGCTCGGCGTTCTCGGGCTCGAAAAGCACAAAAACAAGATACCGTCACAACTTTCGGGCGGACAGCAGCAAAGGACTTCGATAGGTAGAGCGATAGTTAAAAACCCCGACCTTCTTCTTTGCGACGAGCCGACGGGCGCGCTCGACAGCGACACGTCAAAGCAGATACTCGAACTCATAGAAAAGGTAAAGGAAACTTACGGCACGTCCGTTATAATGGTCACTCATAACGAGAAGATCGCGGAGATGGCGGACAAGATAATCCGTCTTAAAGACGGCAGGATAATTTCCGACGAGAAAAACGCGGACAAGATAAAGGCGGGCGAACTTCAATTATGAGAAATCCTTTATTCAAGCGACTCAAACGCGAATTTGTCCGCGATATAGCAAAGTATATAGTCATATTTTTGTTTCTTGCCCTTCCGATAGCCCTTTGCTCGGGGTATATGATAGGCAACGACTCTATGATAAGGACGTATAATGAAGCGATAGACAAATACGTTCTCGAAGACGGGCACTTTCAGACGATGTTCGCGCTGACCGACGAACAGGTCGGAAAGATAGAAAAAAACGAAAACATAAAAGTCAGCCGCCTTTTTTACAAGGACGAACTGACCGAAAAAGACCACACCGTCCGCGTGTACGATATGGCGGACAGGGGCGACGTAAACCTTTGGTGCGTGCATAAAGGCGTTATGCCTAAGAGCGACGGCGAGATCGCTCTCGACAGGCTTTATTGCGAAAACAACAAGATATCCGTAGGCGACGACTTCGCGTTCGGCGGCAAAACGTATAAGGTCATCGCGTTTATTTCGGTTTTCGACTATTCCTGTCTGTATAAGCGGAATACCGATACGATGTTCAACGCGCAGACTTTCACGGTCGCGCTCGTGACGGACGGGGCGTTCGGCGAGATAGGCGACGGAAATCTCGTATATAATTACGCGTACGGATTCCCGACAAAGACTGACGAGAAACAAGCGCACGAAAAAAACGCGGAGCTCAGAAAAAACCTTTACGGTTTTTGCCTTGAAAACTCGAATATGCTCTCGGATTTTTTGGCGAGAGAAGACAATCAGGCGATAAACTTTTCAATAACGGACATCGAAGGCGACCTTACTATGATGCTGATATTCGGCGCGTTGATAGTCGGCGGCCTGGCGTTCGTGTTCGCGCTGTCCATAAAGAGTCAGATAGAGAGCGAAACGGGGAGTATCGGCACCCTTAAAGCGATGGGATACGGTAACGGCGAACTTCTTGCACACTATCTCCTGCTTCCGACCCTTGTAACCCTTCTCGCGGGGGCGGTCGGAAATATTCTCGCATATACCGTTCTCAAAGAATATCTCGTGGGGCTTTATTATCACTCTTATTCTTTGCCGACGTACACGACTTACTACAACGCGAAAGCGCTGATATTCACGACGATCATACCCATACTTTTGGTGCTTTTCATCAACGTGTTTATACTTATCCGCTCGCTTAAGATCCCCGCGCTCAACTTCCTGCGCGGCGACTTAAGGAAGAGAAAGAATAAAAAAGTCGTAAAACTCAGTCAAAAGATACCGTTTATGTCGAGATTCCGCGCGCGCGTGATAGGTCAGAACAAGGGCACGTATTTTGCCTTGTTTTTCGGTACTTTCTTCGCCTGCGTGATACTCCTTTTCGGACTGATGATGTCGCCCCTTCTCGATCACTACAAAGAAGCGGTGATAAAATCTCAACTCGCGCCGTATCAAACCATACTCAAAGCCGATATTCCCGTATCGGACGACGGCGCGGAAAAACTGTATTTTATCCAACTTACATACGGGCTTGACGACGTTATGGTGTTCGGAGTGGAAAAGACGGGAAAGGAATCCAAGTATCTCGCGGATTTGCCGCTCGAAAGCGGAAAAGTGACCGTAAACAATTCTTTGTACGAAAAGTACGGATTAAAGGCGGGCAAAAAATTCACTATGAAACAAAAATTCGACGACGGCGAATATCCGTTCGAAGTCGGAAAAGTCTTCGCAAACGACGGCTCGCTAATAGTCTTTATGGACGCGGACTATTTTTTGACGACGTTCAAAGACGGGGAGTATCTCGTATCATACCTGTCCGAAAAAAGGCTCACCGTCGACGAAACTTATATATATAAGACGGTAACGATAGACGACCTTACGTCTACCAGCGATCAACTTACGAGTTCTATGGGCGACGTATTCGTCCTTTTCACGGCGTTTTCGATAGTGCTGTTTGTACTGCTTATCTATCTTCTCGCGAAGATCGTCGTCGAAAAGAACGCCGGTCAGATATCTATGATGAAAATTCTCGGGTACAAAACGCGCGAAATAAACAGGGCGTACAACGTGCCGACGGGTATAGTCGTAATGATTTCCATAGTCGTAAACACCCTTCTCAGTCAGTTTTTGATAAAACTTTTGTGGAATATAGTGGTGCCGCTCAGAATGCGCGGTTGGATAAGTTTTTACGTCGCTCCCTATCTTTTCCCGTTGATTATGGGAATAGGTTTCTTGTCGTATCTCGCGGTGTACTTTATAGAGAGCGTAAAGATATCCAAAATACCGCTGTCAAAAACGCTTAAAGAAGGCAGTTTTTGATTGAATTTTCCGTATTGCTTTTATTCCGACCGTATGTTATAATGGAAGCGGGGGCATTATGAAATATTGTAAAAAGTGCAGAGAGTTAAGCGACTCGGGCGTTTGCGATACTTGCGGAAACGATAAACTTATCGACGTTTCGCCTACCGACTTTTGTTTTATCGCGGAGTACGAATCGACTTACGGCGAAATGGTAAAGGGCATATTTACCGGCGAAAACATACCGTTTTCGGCTGTGCCGTACGGGACGGGCGCGCGTTCCGGATTCGGGCTGAGGCTTGAAAATTTAAGGTTTTACGTGCATTACGAATATTACGGCGCGGCAAAGGACATCTTATCGGGATTTTCATTTCCTACGGTAGAATAAAAAGATAAAAAACCGCAAGCGGCGGGGAGCAATTTTGCTCCCCGCCGCTTGTTATAATCAATCTTCCAAATCGAGAATATAGTCGGTAGATACTTTATAATATTTTGACAATTTTATCAAAACGTCTATAGGTAGTTGTCTGTTGCCTGTTTCGTATTGTGAATACGTGTTCTGTTTGACGTTAAGATACGCCGCAAGTTCTTTTTGCGAAACGCCGTTTTCTTCTCTCAATTGTTTTAACTTCATATTTATATTATATAAATCTCAAATTGAGATGTTGACACATATCTCAATTTGTGATAATATTTTAATATAGGAGAAGATTATATGTTAAAATATTGGCTGATTGGTGCGGGTTTCTTGGTTGTATGGATAATTTTCGGTGTTATAACTAATAAGACTCATCGGCGAAAAGGGTATGACGACGGTTTTTGGATTGGCTTCTTTTTCGGTTTTTTTGGTTGGATATATGTGGCGGCGGAGCCGGATTTGAATGTGGAAAATGAAATCAATAAATTAAAAGAGCAATTGAAACAATGTATCAAAGAATTAGAATCTAATAAGAAACCGCTGAAAAGAATTGATTCCAACGAAAAAGTGACTATGAAAGATACGGTATGTCCCGAGTGTGGATTAAAACAGCCCGCATATAGAAAAATTTGTTTTTCTTGCGGAACTAATTTGAGAGAAAAAGCGCAAAATAAAAAATAAATTATTTAAAAAGTTATGGCGGGGAGCAGTTTTGCCCCCCGCCGCTTTGAGTTACAGCAAAGTTTTGACTTGTCGGAAGACTTCGCCTATCGGCGCGTTTATCTCTAAATCGTCCGTAGGGCCAAGATCGTACGACAGGTGGTCTTTGTTTATTATCACGAGATGTTTGCCCTTGAAATATCCGACGTAAGACGCCGCGGGATATACGGTAAGCGAAGTTCCCCCGATTATCAGCATATCCGCGTTTTTTATCGCGCGGATAGCGTTTTCCACGGCAGTTTCCGGCAGCATTTCTTCGTATAAAGTAACGTCGCATCTGACGGTTCCGCCGCAGTCGCATTTCGGGACGTTGCCGTCATAGTCGAAAATATAGTTTTCGCCGTACCGCTTGCCGCACTTTACGCAGTAATTTTCCCTTGTGGTTCCGTGTATCTCGTACACGGTCTTGCTTCCCGCCTTTTGGTGCAGACCGTCTATGTTTTGAGTGACGACGGCTTTTAGTTTTCCCGACCGTTCGAGTTCGGCAAGGAAGTAGTGCGCGGCGTTGGGTTTTACGTTTCTCGCGTCCATCTTCTGACGGTAAAACTCAAAGAAGACTTCGGGCTCGCGGACTAAACAACTGTGGCTCAGCAGGTATTCCGGCGGATATTTTTCAAACCGCACGCCGCGGTTGTTGTACAGTCCGTCTTTACTGCGAAAATCGGGTACGCCGCTCTCGGTCGACACTCCCGCGCCGCCGAAAAAGACGATATTATCCGACTCTTTGATAAATTCGCTCAACTTTTTTATCTTTTCATCCATACCGAAATTATATATCCGCATTATATTTTTGTCAAGCGGCGTTTTGCGGTTTACATTTAAGTTTGTTTTTGATATAATTTCAATGATTTTTACATATCGGGGGCACTTATGACGGCGGCGAT
>CAMNIW010000078.1 GCA_946540675.1 uncultured Clostridia bacterium
GGCAAAGCCAAGATAACGGGCGCGTACAACCTGCCCTGCAAATACGTACTGCACACCGTAGGTCCCGTCGCTTGCGGCGGACTTACCGCTGAAAACGAGAGAGATCTCGCTTCGTGCTATAAAAGTTGCCTTGCGCTCGCGGACGAAAAAGGGCTTAAAAGTCTTGCGTTTTGCTGTATTTCCACCGGCGTGTTCGGTTTTCCCAACGCCCGCGCGGCGGAGATCGCGGTAAAGACGGTCAGGGAATATCTCGAAAGAACGGGCAGTAAAATAAAAGTCGTGTTCGACGTATTCAAGGAGAACGATTATGAGTTTTACAGACGGTTACTCGGTTGAGTTGCGGCGCGTAAAAGACGCTTTATCCGCCGCCGACGCGGTGATAATAGGTGCCGGCGCGGGGCTCTCCGCTTCCGCGGGCTACGTATACAGCGGAAAGCGTTTTCACGAGAATTTCCACGACTTCGAAGTAAAATACAATTTTCACGATATGTATACGGGCGGATTTTATCCTTACGAAACGCCCGAAGAGAAGTGGGCGTACTGGTCGCGATACGTCTATATAAACCGTTATACCGACGCTTTGAGGCCTGTATACGACGACCTTTTAAGGTTGGTCGCGGACAAGAACTATTTCGTGATCACCACCAACGTCGACCACTGTTTCCAAAAGGCGGGATTCGACAAGACCCGTTTGTTTTACACGCAGGGCGATTACGGACTTTTTCAGTGCGCCAAACCCTGCCACAGGAAGACTTACGACAACGAAGAAACCGTAAAGAAGATGTACGCTTTGCAAAGGGATATGAAAGTCCCGTCGGAACTTATTCCCCGTTGCCCCGTGTGCGGCGGACCTATGAGTATGAATCTCCGCGCGGACGACACTTTTGTCGAAGACGACGGGTGGATAAAGGCGTGCGACAGGTATAACGCGTTCGTTTCGGAAAACAGGCGCAAAAGGGTAGTTTTTCTGGAACTCGGCGTAGGCGGCAACACTCCCGTCATAATAAAGTATCCGTTTTGGCGAATGACCGCCGAAAACGAGAAAGCGATATACGTATGCGTAAACTACGGCGAAGCGGTTTGCCCCGATCGGATAAAGGATCGCTCGGTGCTTATCGACGGCGACGTCGGAGAAACGCTCGCCGCACTGCTTTCGGAATAGATAAGGCGCTTAAATAAAAATAAAACGGAAAAAGCGACCGTCGCAAAATGCGACGGTCGCGTCTTTTTATTCAACTATCAGTTGTTTTCGGGGTTGTCGTAGTCGTAAGCTTTTTCTTCGTCATCCTTATCGGGAGCCTGAATATCGGATTTCTTGCTGCCCTTGGTCGAGTAAGCGCTCGCCTTCGACTTGTTGTAACCGCCGTAGTAAGCCTTGGTCTTTTCCTTCTTGCCCGCTCTCTTTTTAAGCGATTTTCTCACGATGATCGCAACGAGCGCGGCGATGAGAACTACCGCGAGTATTATCGAGACGACGCTGAGCCAGCCGTAAGCCTGTCTGTCGGAGTTGTTTGCGGAATTGTCGCTGTCTTTGTTGTCGGATTCGTCGCTCTTGTCTCCGGAAGCCTTTATGTCGTAGACTTCGCTGTCGTCGAGATCGGCGTATTGTATAAACGCGTTGTCGGCGGCGTTTTCTACCGCGGGTTTGCCCAGCGCTTCTTTTACGACGGGGGCGATGACTCTGTAAACGACTTCGCCGTTTTCTTTGACTCTGAGACTTTCGTTATTTTCCTTTTCGGCGTCTTCCTTGGAGTTATAGGTATATACCTTGGTTTGCTCGCTCGATTTGGTAGTGAAGTCGTAGTCGGGGTAAGCCGATTTAAGAGCGGCAAAGTCGGAATAACTCGCGGCGGTGCCTGCGTTTACGTTGTCGAAGAATACCGCGCCCGTAGCGGTGTTGCCGAATTCGACTCTCACTTTGAGTTCGGTTTTAGCCTTTATGACGAAGGTTACTAAGACGTAGCCGTTGGTGTTTCTCGTCGCGCCGTTTTCGACCGTAACGGACGTTTCGTTGCCCGAAGCGTTTTTGAGAACGCCGCCTTCTTCGTCTATGGTTTTGAGTTTATATATCCTTACGAAGCCTTTTGCCGAGCCGAAAGCGTATACGTTAACGGAGAAGGAATAAGTTCCGCCCGCGGGTATGGTCGCGTAATTTGCGGCGATCGTCGCGGCTCCCTTTACCATCATCGGCTGAACGTGTTTGTTCGTTCTTCCCGTCCACTTGGCGTCGTCGAGATCCTGCAAAGCGGCGGTGACTTCCGCGCCGTATTCGGTCGTATATTCGGCTGCGTATTTACTATTGACTATGCCGACGACGGAATCCGCGCTCTCGGTCTTTACCGAATAACTGTCGCCGCTTACGTCGACCGCGATGCCCTTTTCGAGTTTGAGTTTCTTGTCTATCGCGCCGACGGAGAAGTCGTAAGTTTCTTCGGCTTCATCATCGGTTTTTTCTTCCGAATAAGCGTTAAGGTAATCGTTTTTGAGTTCGGCTTTGACCGCGTCGCTGCCGGTAGCCGCCTTTTCGTATTCTTCGGCGGTGAGATAAGTTACGTTAAAGTCCTTGAATACCGCGTATCCTACGGGGAGTTTCTGCAATTCGTTTATGTTGGAAGTGGGTCCGAACGAGAACTTGAAAGCGTAGGTGAAAGCATAGTCCGCGGGGTTGTTGAGTTTTTCGTTATATACGTTTGCGAGATAGAAAGTATATCTCTTGTATTCTTCGGTAAAGGTCGAGAGAGAAGATCCGTCTTTCGTTCCGTCCACGAGTTGAACGGTCGCGCCCGTCTGCGAGCCGTTCGCGGTCTTGACTTTGGCGTTGAAGGAGAACTTGACGTAGTTGGTCGCGGTCGTCGGAGCGACGAGATCGAAGTTCTTGGAAGTGTAGGTGTAGGACGAGCCTATGCCTTTGCCTTCGAATACCATATATACCGCGTTGTTTACGGTTTCGGTTTCTCCGCCGAGAGTAAGGGTCTTATCGGTGGCGGTATAACCCGCTTCGAAATCGGTGTTGAGAGTGTTGGGAGTTATCTCTTCGTTGAATTTGCCGGAGCCGGTCATATCGGCGACGGGGACAGAGCCTTTCGCGAAGTTTACGTACGCGACCTTTGTCGTTTCGGTAGCGGCGTCCATAGAGAAGGAATCTTTGTCCGTTACGTCTACGACGTGAGCGGAAGCGGTGAGAGCCGCTATGTCCGCGTCCTTGTCGAGAATTTTATATTCGGCGTTGTCGAAATACGCGAAGCCTTCCGCGAAGTTATCGACGCTGGTCTTAGAACCTTCGCCGAGACCGAGTATTACTTTGTACTGCGTTGCGGCGTAGTCCGACGGCGTGAGATAAACGGTATATTTTACCCAAGCGCCGTCCGTCCTGATGTTTTTTATGACGAGCGCTTCTTCGTCTTTACCGCCTACGGTGTTGGTTATCTTGATATACGCGCCGCTCTTTGAATCATCGAAGCGGGTGGATATATCGGCGGTTTTTACCCATACCGAAACTCTCGCGGTCTCGTCGTGAGAAGGCGAAAGGGTGGCGGTGGACTGGAAGTATTGCGCCGTACCGAATCCGTCCGACGTCTTGTTGTGGATCATAAGGATCTTTTTACCGCTTTCGTCGGCTTGCGTGTCGGCGTCGTTGTCCGTTACGGGCGTGCCGGGGTTGGACTTGTCCGCGGGTTTATTCGTGTCCGAGAGAGAAGCGTAAGCGCTTTCGGTCGTGTCGATTATACCCGAAGCGGCGGTCGAACTCGGAGCGGCGTGCTTGCCGTCGGTAACTTTGCGCCATTTGTATGAAGACGAAGTGGAAGTCGAATATACGGGATAGGACGAATCCTTTGTGGTATAAAACTCGAAGTCTCCGTTGTTAAGCGTCTGCTTGTCGGTCTTCGTGTCGGTTTGTTCGGCGGGCTTTTCGTTGTTGTTGTCGGAGCCCTTGTTTTCGGTAGAAGAGTTGTTGGAGCATGCGACTGTAAAAGCCATCACGAACGTCAACGTGAGAACGAATAAAAGCGTAAGAAACGTTTTTAAGTTGAACTTGCTTTCGGATCTGTTCATAAATCACCTTTAAGTTTGTGAATTTTATTTTGTAAATTTTTATACTACTCAATTATACTATATTTTTCCGTCGATTGCAATTTTTTTGCCCTATAATTATATATAAATTTTAAGTTTGATAAATAAAAAAACAATATAAAAAGAGCGGTATGACCGCAAGGCGTTATAAAACCGCGCCGTTACGGCAATAATAGACGGGATGAAAAGCGTAAACAAACGGAAGTTTCAAATATTTTTCGTCGGCGCGGCGACGGGGCTTATCAACGGTTTTTTCGGCGGCGGAGGGGGAATGGTAGTGGTGCCGATGCTCCGCAGGCTTCTCGGCTACGACGAAAGGTGCGCCCACGCGACCGCCGTCGCGGTAATACTTCCCGTTACCGCGGTGAGCGCGTTTACCTACCTTAACGCGGGAATTTTCCCTACCGTTACGGGTTTTTCGGTATCGATCGGGGTGTTTCTCGGCGGTATAAGCGGAGCGGCGGCACTCGGAAAACTCAAACCGACGTTTATCGAAAAGTTGTTTTCCGCGGCGATGTTCGCCGCGGGGATAAGAATGCTTTTGGGGTAAAAGATGTTCAATTATATTCTGGTCGGCTTTTTGGGCGGAGTGCTCGGCGGTATGGGAATGGGCGGCGGTACCGTTCTTATTCCCCTTCTCACCGTCTTTTGCGGAGTGGATCAAAAAGCGGCTCAGGCGATAAATCTCGTATCTTTCGTTCCTATGGCGATCGTCGCCGTGACGGTGCATCTGAAGCGCGGCAGGATAAAGAAGAAGGGGCTTTTGTCGTTGATACTTCCGGCAGCGTTTTTTTCGGCTGTCGGAAGCGCCGTCGCGGGGGTGGCGGATTCGCTCGTTTTGCGCAGGGCGTTCGGCGTTTTTTTGCTCTTTCTCGCCGTATTCTCCCTATTCGGAAAAAACCGAAAACAACCCGTAAAACAAAGGGAAATCCACGATAAAAACGACTTCGGTCGGCAAAAATGCGACAATTTGCACAATAAAGAGTAAAAATTGCACAAAACATAAAAAACCCCCTTTTCAAAACACAAAATGTATGGTATTATAACCGAGAAAAACGTATATATAGTATAATTTGTATCTAAAATACTGATTATTTTATGAGGAACGAATGGAAAAGATAGGTATTATCGATCTCGGATCGAATTCTGCAAGGCTCGTCATCGTGGAGATGCTCGGGGACGGACACTTTATTGTCATCGACCAGATCAAGGAGAGCGTAAGGCTCGGTAAAGATATGGAGAGAGACGGGTTCTTAAAGCCGCAAAGGATAGCGGAAACTCTGAAAACTCTCAAAATGTTCAGGAAACTTTGCGACGCGTACTGCATAGAGAAGATCATCGCCGTCGCCACCGCGGCGGTAAGGCGCGCCAAAAACCAGAGAAGTTTTCTCGACGAAGTGGCGACGACCTGCGGCATAAAACTCCGCGTATTATCGGCTGAAGAAGAAGCGATGTACGTATACAGGGGAGTCATCAACACGATGGATATCCCCAAGGGCATAATTCTCGAAATCGGCGGCGGCAGCACCAAGATAGTCAGGTACAACAGGAAAAACGTCCTTAATTACGAAACTCTTCCTTTCGGAGCGGTAACGCTTACCGAACTTTTCGCGAGCGACGGGTTGAAACCCGAAGAACAGGCGGAGAAGATAGAAGAGTTTTTCACCGAACAACTCAAAAATATAGAGTGGCTCAAAGAACTCGACCCCGAAACTCAACTTATCGGCGTGGGCGGTTCGTTCAGGAGTCTTTGCAAACTCAGCAAGATGATGAAGAAGAGCCCCTTGAATATAGTACATAATTACCGTATGACTACCGAAGAATTCACGAGCATTTACGATATGCTCAAAGTTCTCGATCTCGACAAGAAGAAGAGAATAAAGGGTATATCGTCCAACCGCGCCGACATATTGCCGAGCGCGCTCGCGGCGGTAAGCAGTTTCGTAAAATATCTCAATTTCGACCGTATGGTCATATCCGGTTGCGGACTTAGAGAAGGCATAATGTTCAATTACGCGATGCCGATAACCGTGGAAAAGCCGATAACCGACGTTTTGACGTACAGTCTTAACACGCTTGTAAAATTCTACAATCTCAATCAGAAGCACGTAGAACACGTGGTAAATCTCTCGGTGCAACTTTTCAAGCAACTCCGCGTCCTTCACAAGTTCCCGCGGCAGTATCTCAAAATACTCAAAGTCGTCGCGATGCTCCACAACGCCGGTATGTCGATAAAATATTACGACTACGAGAAGCATTCGGCGTACATAATACAAAACGCGAGCATTTACGGTATGACCAACCGCGAGATAGTCATGGCGTCGCTCGTCGCGTCCGTCCACAAGAGCGACGATTTCTCTATGAGCGATATAGTCAGATACAAGGCGTACATAAACGAAGAAGATGTCGACGCGATAAGGAAACTCGGCATAATGCTGAGAATAGCGGAGAGCCTTGACAGGAGTATGTCGGGTTGCGTACAGACCATAAACTGCGACGTTTTGGGAGATTCGGTCATAATGAAGACCGAAGTCGACGGAGACGCGTC
>CAMNIW010000079.1 GCA_946540675.1 uncultured Clostridia bacterium
GAAGACACCGACGGCAACGTCGATATTTTCGTAGCGGGCGTCGGCACGGGCGGAACGGTTACGGGTACGGGTAAATATCTCAAATCGCGAAACCCGAAGATAAAAGTCGTCGCGGTAGAGCCCAAATCTTCCGCCGTGCTTTCGACGGGAGTTGCCGGACCGCACAAAATACAGGGCATAGGCGCGGGTTTTATCCCCGAAGTTCTCGATACCGCCGTTTACGACGAGATAATCGCCGTTTCCGACGAAGACGCGTTTATTACGGGCAGGCTTATCGGAAAAAAAGAAGGCGTTTTGGTCGGTATATCGTCGGGCGCGGCGGCATGGGCGGCGATAGAACTTGCAAAAAGACCCGAAAACGCAGGGAAAAATATAGTCGTTTTACTTCCCGATACGGGCGACAGATATCTTTCCACGCCCCTTTTTACGGAGTAAGAGTATAGTTATGGATAAAAGGTTTTCAAGGACGGAGATGCTTCTCGGCGAAGATAAAATGAAAAAACTGTTTTCGGCTCGGGTTGCGGTGTTCGGGGCGGGCGGAGTAGGCGGTTACGCGATAGAAGCGCTCGCTCGGTCGGGCGTCGGCGCCATAGATATAGTCGACGACGACGTCGTGTGCGAGAGCAATATAAACAGGCAGATAATTGCGACCGATAAGACTGTCGGAAGATACAAGGCGGACGTCGCCGCGGAACGCGTAAAGGATATAAATCCCGAATGCGACGTAGTCGCGCGCAAGGTGTTTTTCTCGCCGGAAACGGCTTCGCTGTTCGATTTTTCGTCTTACGATTACGTCGTGGACGCTATAGATACGGTGACGGGCAAGATAAGGCTTGTCGAAGAGTGCGAAAAAGCGGGCGTTCCGATAATAAGTTCGATGGGCGCGGGGAACAAACTCGATCCTACCGCGTTCAAAGTGACGGATATATACAAAACGTCCGTATGTCCGCTCGCCAAAGTAATGCGCACCGAACTGAAAAAGAGAAAAATAAAAAAATTAAAAGTCGTCTATTCGGAAGAACAGCCGATAAAGCCGTTTTCGGGAGAGTCCGAAGACGGAAAACGGAGAGCGACTCCGGGCAGCGTTGCGTTCGTTCCGTCGGTCGTCGGTCTGATAATGGCGGGCGAAGTCGTAAAAGACGTCGCAGGGAGATAAAAATGAAGATTTCAACGCGCGGAAGATACGCGCTCAGGATAATGGCGGATATTGCCGAACGCAGCGGCGGCGATTACATACCGCTCAAAGATATTGTGGAAAGACAGGGGTTGTCGCTGAAATACGCCGAGAGCATAATGATAGATTTGTCTAAAAGTTCTCTCGTCGACGCGGCGCACGGTAAAGGCGGCGGATACAGGTTGGTACGGCGTCCGGAAGAGTATCCGATAGGCGAGATACTCCGCGTTACCGAAGGTTCGCTCGATCCCGTATCGTGCGTGGGCGGAACGTTTTGTCCGAGATCGTCCGATTGCAGGACGGCGGGACTATGGAAAGAACTCGGCGACCTTATAAACGACTTTCTCGACAAAAAGACTCTTGCGGACGTTGCCTTGACAAAAGCCGCTTTGAACTTCGATATTTGACAAATAACCTGTCGTATAGTATAATAAATACAGAAAGATTCAAAGGAGAACAAAAAATGAAGAAATATATTTCCGTAATATGCGCTCTCCTTATCGCCGCAACGTTTTGTCTGACCGCTTGCGGAGAGCAGCCCGCGGTATTCGAAACCGAATGGACGTACGACGCCGCCTATCACTGGCACGACGCCGTATCGAAAAACGGCGAGACTGCCGACAAAGCGAAACACGACTTTTCTTCGGAAATAGTCGTTGAAGACGGCGAACTTTACGAAAAAAGAGTTTGCGAGTGCGGATATACCGTCCGCAAAGCCGTCGATTACGTCGGTAATTTTGTAGAAAGTTTCAATTCGGCTCCGCTTTGTATAGAACTTGAAAGCAACGTAATCAGCGGCAAATACTATCTTTCTTTTGAAGATGACGGCGGAGTGACCGCGTATTCGGTCGACAGCGAAAAGAAATACGTCATAAAACCTTCGGAAGGATTGATCCTTTATTCGGAAGGGGATGATCGTTACGGCAGGATCGTTTTGGATCAAAACGAGATAGTCGAAAAGATTTTCGGCGTTATCGTAGCGGTAAAGGAATACCTTCCGGCAATAAGCGACGACGGCACGGGTAAACTCAAAGACCTGTTAAAGACGGTGATAAAAAACGACTTTTTGGTTAAGACTCCCACCGAAAACGGTTTCGTGATTTCAGCGGATAAGGATAAATATCTCGCTATCATAAGTGATATGTATCGATCCAAACTGAAAGACGGCATAGATAAAATCGTCGGAGAAGGAACGTATGACGCCGCGGTGAAATTCGCAGGGATATTATTCAATACGAAAATCGGAACGTTGAGCGCTATACTTAAACTCGGCGGATTCGATTCGGAACAGACTATAAAGAAGATATTCGGCGCGCTTGCCGACAGCGGTATAGATCTCGGCGCGTCAGACGATGATTTCAATCATTGGATGCGTTATGCCGAAAATATGACGGTAATAGAAATTATCAACGACAAATACGGGCTGTCTCTCGAATATTCCGAGATATTGAGAGTTGTCGAAGAAATAGGCGATAAGACATTACCCGATGCCGTAGAACATTTCGTCGATGAAATAAAACGTATGATAACCGAAGACGGCGGCGATCCGACGGCTATCGTTTTCCGACTGCCTTCGTATGAAGAAACAGAGAAAAAGATAAAAGGGGTTGCGCTTACGCTTTCGACCGATAAATACGGAAAATTCGTCGGGTTAAGCGCGTCGGTGGACGCTTCCGCATACGGAGTGCCGGTCGGAGAGATAAAACTTTCTCTCTATATCGAAGAGTCGACCGTTTCCTTCGACGGGTTATACGAAGCCGCAAAAAAAGCTACGGCGGCGTTTGATTTGAGCGAGAGTAATTACGGTTGGATACTTACCGCGCTCGGCGGTGAATACGGGTTCTCTTCGGAGTGGACGGTTGACGCGGAAGACGAAGATACGGCATATATAGTGACGGGCGAAACCGAATACGAAGGAACTATGGGCAGTTTTACGTTTGTCATAGACCTTTCGTCGACAAATAATTATTCGGTATACAAGACCGACGATCCGCTCGTTGTGAAAATATCTCCCGACGAGTTTATTTCATACGCGTATTATACGGAAAACGGAACGGACGAAAAGACAGAAATAACCGTCGAAGATATTCTCGGAAACGCTATATTCTACAATACGGCAAGCGGAAAATATTCCGTATCCGCATAGTACGAAACGACTATCTTAAAAAGTAAAAACGCGCCCGACGCTGATGTCGGGCGCGTTGATTTATATGCCGCAAATCAAAGTATGAGCAAAAACGTTTCCAGCCAGGTTATAACGTAAACGGCAAAGAGTACGGCGATTGCTATATACGTGAGAGATTTCATTCTCGGCTTTCTGTTATAAGAGTACAGCAGTATCACGGGCGTAACGAAAAGCATCGGCAATTCGCTTACGATCGCGGAGAAGTCGAACAGTCCCGAAGCAATTTGCAAAATACAGTTGACCAAGAACACTATCAATATCGAAAGACAGCAAAAGACCGAATATTGAAGCGAACTGCGGTTTGTTTTCACGTATTCGTCGTACTGTTCTTCGGTGCCGCCTTTTTTAATAAAGGCGAGTTTTCTGAATTTGACGAACAGTATCAATATGACGAATATCATATGCACGGAGAGCGACCTGCTCGGTATAGCGGCGAGCAATTCGAACGGAAGTTCGAGTCCTTCGTAAAGGTAGTCGTAGTAAACGACGGGCGATACAAACATTATCGTTACGGGAATAATGCTTGCGAGACGGAAAAACACCATCGCGACTTTGCTTTTCAGTTTTTTCGGAGTACATACCAAAAAGTAGTATAAAATAGAGCAAAGCAACACGTCGATATATACGTTGATGTTTATTACCGAACCGAATATCGCTTTTACGAAAGAGCGTGCTATATCATCCGCGTCTTCATTGAATATGGCCTTAAAAAAACCGAGTATATATCTGTTGTAAACAAATATCGTCGCGAGATATATTCCGCTTGCGACGATAAAAAGGTACAAGACGGTTCTTCTCGCTTCTTTTTCATTTGAAGTTATCCTGTTGCAAAGCGCGAGAAATAGCAGCGGCGTAGTCAGCGGATATATGCTTTTTATCGCGCCGTATATAGCGTCCGTCCATTCCGGCAAGCCGAGAACGTCTTTTGAAAAATCGTGAACGATAGTGGTAAACAGCAAAAACACTATAACGTAAGCCACTATCCTTAAACCGACGTAAGAAAGGGGACCTTTGTACCTTATGTCGGGTTTTTTGAGCAATTGAGTCAATTTGTCGTTAGTTTCGGTCTTTTGTTCGCTCATAATTTCATCGGGTAAAAATCAATAAGTTTTTATATATATTATAATATTTTTCTATATTTTTCAATCGAATTTTATATAAACGGTCGGTGTATAACCGTAGAAAAAACTATTTGCGTGTTCGTTTTTCCGTAATGCTGAAGAGTACCCGTAAATTTATCGAGGCTCTCGGTCGACGGGAAAACCGCTTTTATAAGGAGAGAGTATTCTCCCGTCACGCGCGAGCATTCCGTGACTTCGCGTGAAGACCGCAACTTATCGTAGAGTTCTTCGCGGACGGACGGAGCCGCTTCCATATTTATATAGGCGGTGATAAAATTGCCTACGGCGTCGACGTTTACGTCGGCGTGATAACCCTTAATTATGCCGGCTTTCGTCATTGCGTCTATCCTTGCCGAAACGGTCGGCGCCGATACGAAAACTTCTTCGGCTATCGCCTTGTTCGGCGTTCTCGCGTTTCTGCTTAAAATTTTCAGTATTTCTCTGTCGGTATTATCGAGTTCCATAATCTTACCCCCGTAACGGTTCTCTGTTAAATTCTAAACCATATTATAAAAAATATCAAGCAAAAATTTAATAAAAATTAAATTTTAAGGTTAATAATTTTATATTATAAAAAATTAAAAGTATTTTACTTAAATTGTTGACAACGCGCCGCGGCGGTAATAGAATATGCTTGAAAACTCGGACGAGGTGTAATATGGCAAGAGAAGAAAGCGATTCGATAGGAACACTGGCAGTTCCCGAAGAAGCGTATTACGGAGTACAGTCTTTAAGGGCGTGCCGCAATTTTCCGATAACGGGCAGGGCGGTTGAAAAAGGGCTTATTTACAATATAATCAAGATAAAGAAAGCGGCGGCGATAGTCAACGGACGTGCGGGGCGGATCGACTCCGACCGCGTAAAAGCGATAGTTGCCGCTTGCGACGAAGCGCTCGGCGGTAAGTTCGACGGCGAGTTTATAACGGATTGCATACAGGGCGGCGCGGGAACTTCTATGAATATGAACGTCAACGAAGTTATCGCAAACCGCGCGACCGAACTTATGGGCGGCAAAAAGGGAGAGTATATATGTCACCCCAACGACCACGTCAACTGTTCGCAGTCCACTAACGACGTAATACCGACCGCGGGAAAACTCACCGTGCTCGATCTCTCCTATCCGCTTATAGCCGAAATAAAGAGATTGGTATCCGTGTTGGACGAAAAGGCGGTTCAGTTCGACTCGGTGGTAAAAATGGGAAGAACTCAACTGCAAGACGCCGTTCCCATAAGGCTCGGACAGGAATTTACCGCGTATTCTTCGGCGGTAAAAAGGGGACTGAGAGACGTAGAAGACGCATTGGAGCAGATGCATTATCTTAATATGGGCGGCACCGCCATCGGCACGGCGGTAAACGTATCGCCGTTATATCTTCACGATATAGACAAGGAATTGTCCGTCGAATGCGGGTATACCTTGACGAGCGCGCCCGATCTTATAGACGCCACGCAAAACGTCGACGGGTTTGTCGCCGTATCGGCGGCGCTCAAAACGCTTGCCGTCACTCTCGGCAAGATGTGCAACGACCTGAGACTTATGGGAAGCGGGCCGAAAACCGGATTCGGAGAGATACTTCTTCCCGCAAAGCAAAACGGGTCTTCGATAATGCCGGGAAAAGTCAATCCCGTAATACCCGAAGTCGTAAATCAGGTCGCTTTTGCCGTTATCGGCAACGATATGACCATAACCATGGCTGCGGAAGGCGGACAGCTCGAACTCAACGCTTTCGAACCGGTTATTTTTTATAAACTTTTCGAGTCTTTGACGACTTTGACGGGTGCGATAAAGACTCTTACGGACAACTGCGTTTCCGGTATAACGGTAAACGAAGAAAGGTGCAAAGAACTCCTTTCCGAAAGCGTCGGTACGGTGAGCGCGCTTTGTCCGTATATCGGATATAAGAGAGCGGCGGAACTCGCCAAAGAAGCCCTTTTGACGGGCAGTACGATACGCGCTCTCGCAATAAAATACGGATTTATGTCAGCCGAACAATTAGATAAGGTGCTCGATCCTTACGAGATGACGAAACCTAAGGCATAACGAAAAACGG
>CAMNIW010000080.1 GCA_946540675.1 uncultured Clostridia bacterium
CGGTAGTTCGGGCGGCGGGTTCGGCGGCTTTTCGGATATTTTCGGCGATATCTTCGGCGCGTTTTCGGGCGGCGGCAACGCTCAGGCGCAGGACAGGACGGGCAGCGATATAACCATAGAACTCGAACTTTCCTTTCTCGACGCGGCAAAGGGTTGCAAAAAAGACGTTACCTACACGCGCAAAGAGCCGTGCGCCGATTGTCGGTCGACGGGCGCAAAAAACGGCACGGCGTACAAGATTTGCGATAAGTGTAAAGGCACTGGCACCATACAGTACACCACGGGCAACAACATATTCAGGACCATATCGCGGCGCGCTTGCGACGAATGCGGCGGCACGGGCAAGAAAATAACCGAAAAATGTCCGACTTGCGGCGGCAAGGGCTATCAAAGGAAATCCACCACGGTAAGGCTCGACATACCCGCCGGCGCGGATACGGGCAGTTATATGAAGAAGCGCGGCTTCGGCGAAGCGTCCACTACGGGCGGCGAAGCGGGAGATCTCATCGTCGTATTCAAAGTCGCTCCGCACAAACTTCTCAAAAGGAAAAATTACGACTTATACGTCGATCTTCCGATAGATTTCGTTACGGCGACTCTCGGCGGAAAGGTAAAAGTTCCGACGATAGACAACGCCGTTGAACTCGAAATACCCGAAGGCACGCAGACGGGCAAGGTGTTCACTCTTCGCGGCAAAGGTATAAATTCGAGATACGGCACGGGCAATCTCTATGCGACGGCTTTCGTCGAAATGCCGACGAAACTTACGCGCGATCAAAAGAAGAAACTTGCCGATTTTCTTGCCGATACGGATCTTAAACAGTACGACAAGATGAAAAAATACAGCGACGGAGTAGAGTCGCTGTACGGAACAAAACCTTATAACAAGTGATATGATCGGCGTTTGACGCAGACAAGAAACGCGGCGGAAAAGGTATTCTCCGCCGCGTTTTTCTTATACGCCGTTTTATTTTTACCGATAAGGCTCTTTTACAGCATCTTTTTGAGATTTTCCTGATAACGCTCTTCCAGCGCTTTCAATTCTTCGACGAAATTTCTCGTTCTCTCTTCGAGTTTGTCGCCGTAGTTATTGAGAATTTCGGTAAGTTCGATTATTCCCGTTACCGAGCCTTTTACCATAAGTTCCGCTATATGACCGCGCGATTTGTCTGTCAGGGTATTCATCTTTATCGCGGTGAACATCGCGGCTTTTTTCAATGGATTTATATCCTTTGTTTCGGCGTCTCTTTCCGCCATATACCGCGAGAGTTCGTCAATGAATTTACTGTAACCGTCATATTCTTTTTTGAGTTCGTTTTCCATTTGTTCGTCATCGCTCGCGCCTTTTATATCCGATATTGATTGCAGTGCGATATGCGCGTTTTTATATACCGAAACGAGCGTTTCTTTATCGAGATTGAGAGTGTCCATAAAAATTTTTCACCGCCTTTGCAAATAGTATGGAATAAAAACGCAATTTAATGCAAAAACGTTTGACAAAAGTTTGCGGATAGTCTATAATTTATTGGAAACCGCTCGGAAAGGGAAAAGTCGCGTAAAATAACGCGCCCCGAATATATTTTCCGGCGAGATTAGACAGGAGGTCTATTTTTTCAGATGTACGCAGTAATTGAAAACGGAAGCAAGCAGTACAAAGTAGCCGTAGGCGACGTCGTCGATTTTGAGAAACTCGACGCGGAAGTCGGCGCTAAGGTAGAGTTCAACGTGCTCCTTGTATCGGACGAAAACGGTATCAAGGTCGCTAAGGAAGTCGAAGGGTTCAAGGCGGTAGGCGAAGTCGAAGCTCAGGCAAAGGCGAAGAAGATAATCGTCTATAAGTACAAAGCCAAGAAGAACGAAAGAAAGAAACAGGGACACAGACAACCCTATACGAGAGTTAAGATTGTCGAGATCGCTGCGAAGTAATAGGAGGATATGCCGATATGTTATTTATAAGATTATTCGCACATAAGAAAGGTGTAGGTAGCACGAGAAACGGTCGTGACAGCGCGGCGAAAAGGCTCGGACCCAAGAGATCCGACGGACAAAAGGTTCTCGCGGGCAACATTCTCGTAAGGCAAAGGGGAACGAAGTTCCATCCCGGTAACAACGTAGGAATAGGCAGCGACGACACGTTGTACGCTCTTATCGACGGCGTAGTCAGGTTTGAAAGACTCGGCAGAGATAAAAAGCAGGTCAGCGTTTACGTAGCCGAATAAAAAAACCAACGGATTCGCGTCGCGGATCCGTTTTTTATTATATTGTTTTTAATGAGATAAGGAGTTCGGCGCGGTTTTTCCGCGCGTCGGTTGTCACGTATGATAAGTTTTGATTTTGACAGGGAATATTTCGACGCGACGGCAACTCTCGAATGCGGTCAGATATTCAGGTTCCGCCCGTATAAAGACGGATATATCGTCTTTTCGACGGACAAGGCTTGTTACGTGCGTTCTGAAGGGCATAAGACCGTAATCGAGTGTGAAGACGAAGAATATTTCCGTAATTTTTTCGATTTATCGGAAGATTATTCGGAAATTTGCCGTTTCGCGATGAATTGCGGTCACGAAATAGTCAGGCTCGCGGCGGATAAGGCCCGCGGTATAAGGATACTCCGTCAGGACGAAGAAGAGATGTTTTATTCCTTTATCGTCTCGCAAAACAATATGATACCGAGAATAAAGGGCATAATAGAGCGGACGAGTGCCGCCATCGGGGAAAAGCGCGATTTTTGCGGCGAAGAATACTTTTCTTTTCCCAAGACGGCCGCTTTTTCGAAATGCGACGAAGATTTTTTCAAAGGGCTCGGTTACGGATACAGGTCGGCGTATATGACGGCTTGTTCCGCGGCGATAGAAAGCGGCGAAGTCGACCTGAAAAAACTCGGAGAAGCCGACACGGCGACTCTTAAAAAGTCGCTTATATCTATGAAGGGAGTAGGACCAAAGGTCGCTGACTGCATAGCGCTTTTCGGCTACCACAGGACGGACAGTTTTCCCGTCGATACCTGGATAGAGAAACTTTACCGCGAAGACTTCGGCGGAACTCTCAAAGACAGAAAGAAAATATCCGAGTATTTTACGGGCGAATTCGGAACTTACGGCGGATACGTCCAGCAGTATATATTTTATTATAAGAGAAGTCTTGCCGCTAAATGATTTACGGCGGCACATAAAAAATCCCGCGGTTAATCCGCGGGATTTTTTTACGCCTTTGCGAGTTCTGTCTTAAACGCGTTCAAAACGGCTTCTATAATTACCTGTCTTGTTTCCGTGTTTATGGGATGAGCAAT
The DNA here is from genome assembly GCA_946540675.1 of uncultured Clostridia bacterium. GTDB lineage: Bacteria > Bacillota > Clostridia > Christensenellales > Borkfalkiaceae > UBA10281. Next base: position 3,290 of record CAMNIW010000080.1, read on the forward strand.
ATCTCTGTACTCTCCGTCGCTTGCCTTTCTCGAGGGCATCGCGATAAAATATCCTTCGTTGCCTTCGATGATCTTGATGTCGTGAATCACGAAGCAATCGTCGATGGTGATGGACGCTACCGCTTTAAGCTTGCTGTCCTCCTTTTGGACGATCCTGACCTTTACATCCGAAATCTTCATTGTTTTAACAAACCCTCCTAAATATTTTGACACAACGGTATCAATACGGTAATAATACTATATTTCGGGGCTAATTACAATAAAAAAAGCAAAAATTTTTCCTATTTTTCAAACAAATGGCAAAAAAGCAGGTATAAATCATATAATTTGGTATGTCATTTAACGAAAAAAACATTTGCGCTCATTTTATCGGTATCGGCGGAGTAAGTATGAGCGGTCTTGCCGAATATCTTCTTTCCGTCGGTTTCGAAGTCAGCGGCAGCGACAGGGCGGAGTCGGTATATACCGATAAACTAAAAAAACTCGGATGCAAGATATATATCGGGCACCGTGCGGAAAACGTTAATAAAGCGGCGGTCGTAGTGTACAGCGACGCCGTAAAAGACGACAACGCGGAACTCGTCTTCGCGCGCGAAAGGGATCTTTACGTGTTGTCCAGAGCCGAACTTCTCGCGATGGTAGCGGATAACTTTGCCGTGAGAATAGGCGTGTGCGGCTGTCACGGCAAGACGACGGCAACCTGTATGATCGCGCACGTGATGAAGTGCGCAAGGGAGAAGTTTACCGCGCATATCGGCGGACGCGACGTCGATTTCGGCAACTTTATATCGCGCGGAAGCCGTTTTTTCGTCAGCGAAGTATGCGAATTCAAAAAGAACATAACAAGGTTCACCGCCGATTATTCCCTTTGTATGAGTACCGATTCGGATCATCTGGACAGTTATTCGTCGGAAGGCGAACTCATCGGGGCTTACGGCGACTTTTTCGCGAGAAGCAAGGTCGCCGCGTTATACGACGGCGACGCAAAATTCAATTTGTTTGCGGATAAAGTCGTCGCTTTCGGTGAAAAACCCGACAGTAAATACATTTTCCGCGGAGTAAAAGACGACGGCGGCAGGTATTCCTTCGACCTGTGCTCAGGCGGCAGGAAACTTGCGAGAATACGGCTGAAAGTCAGGGGAAGACACAATATGATAAACGCTCTCGGCGCGGCGGCTATATGTCTGGAAGCCGGTATAAGCGCAGGTGCGGTAAAGCGCGGGCTCGAAGATTTCCGCGGAGCGGAAAGGCGGTTCGAGAGTATGGGAACGATCGGCAAAAGGGAAGTCGTCGCGGATTATGCGCACCACCCGAAAGAGATTTCGGCAACGCTTTCGCTCGCCCGCGAGATAAGCGGGGATAACGTTACCGTCGTATTTCAGCCGCATACGTACACTCGCACGCTCTTTTTGAAGGACGAATTTATAAAAGTCTTGTCCGGTATAGAAGACCTTATACTGTATAAGACCTATCCCGCGCGTGAAACTTACGTAAAAGGCGGAAGCGCTTTCGATCTGTACGGGGAAATCGGTAAAAAATGCGGCTACCGTTCCGACGCGGACGAACTTATGACAGACCTTTCCGAGAGAAAAGGCAAGGGGTTGATACTTATTCTCGGCGCGGGCGACCTTTACGACGCGATAAAAAAGAGATTGACCGAGCGCGAATAGGTTGAACCCGCCCGCAAAGCGCGCTTTTTGGCGGATTTTCCGCTCATCTTCCTTGAAATATGTCAAGTATTACTTCGTGGTCTTCGCGGAAAATATTCACACTCGGCTATAGATACGGGGCGGCGTTCTTTTGTAAAAACAAGTCCGCGCGTAGAACGCGCGGACTTTCATATCCGTAAATTTTTTCAGGCGAGCATATTCACTATTAGATTTTCGACGGGTTTACCAGCCTTGTAATTTTCCGCCATAGCGTTTACGCTCGGGATAATATCTCCGGTCTGGATCGGTTTAAGGTCATAGTTAGAAAGGTCTATCGCGCTGTTTGCGAGTATATTTATCGCGGGTTCTATGTTGCCGTAACCGTTTGTGACGCATATTATCGACTGGCTTTTTTGTATAGCGGTCGTAAGCGACACTTTCGCGTTGGTGGAAAAGAGTCCCGCAAAGGCTATCTTTTCGTAAGGCGCGCACAGTTTGAACGCGAGATCGGCGGGCAGTTTAGAGCGTGATACGTATACGACCTTGCTCGCCATACGGCCGCCCGTAATGGATGAAACTTCCTTTTCGGCTTTGGCGTTTGCCGTGACGGTGTAGTATACGCCCGACTTTTGCGCGAGCATAAGTTTATTTTCGTCGTCGTCGAGAATAATGGGTACGCCCTGATAATAGATTATAAGTTGAGCGAGAATCGATCCGAAGACGTCCGCGCCGATTATTGCGACGTGTTGCCCCTTCTTGATTTCGAGTTTATCTATGACGGAAAGCGCGAGCGAAATATATTCGATATATACCGCGCTCTCGTCCTTTACGCTCGGGGGCAAAACGTGTATTTCGTCGAGCGGTTTTACCGCGAACTCTTTGAGGAAACCGTCGGAATTATATCCGGCTATCGAGAACGAATAACAGTCTTCCGGTCTGTCGTTGGTGCAGTGAGAGCACGCTCCGCACGGTCTTATCGGGGAGAGATAAACTCTCGTGCCTTTTGAAAGGTACGCCGACTCCTGACCGAGTTCGGATATTTGTCCTACCGCCATACGGCAAGGAACGTACGGAAACTTTACCGACTTGTCTTCGCCGAGCATAAGCGCGGCGTCTTCTTCGGTAAACAGGGCTTTGGTTATTCTTATTTTCGCCCTGTCGATGCCGTCGAGCATTTCGGTCTTGTCAATTGTTTCGATTTTTCCTTTTTCAGTTATCTGCCAACCTATCATATTCCACCTATCGGTTTTACCGACTGTATAAATTATACTATTTCGGCGAGATATTTGCAAGTAAAATAAGCACTCAAAATTTAATTAAAATTTACCGATAACGGGCATAAACGTTTGACATAGCAAAAAAAATAATATATAATAATTAAGCATTAAATCTTGTGAGGTGAGCAATATGAAAGCGGAGATTCATCCTAAGTACAAAATCGTTACCGTTCAATGTGCTTGCGGCGAAACTTTCGAAACGGGCACCACTAAAAGCGTAGCCGTAATAAAAGTGGAAATTTGAAGTAAGTGCCA
>CAMNIW010000081.1 GCA_946540675.1 uncultured Clostridia bacterium
GGCGCCTCCATTATCAGGCGACTTGCTATTAGTCGCAACAAATTAAAGGACAACTTCCGTTGCCCTTTTTTTGTTTCTCTTTTTGCCGTCGCCTTTTTTATCGTTGCCCCCCTTTCCCCGAAATAACGTAGCGCTCCGCTCCTCTTCGCTTACCGCCTCAGGCGGACAAATCCGGGTGGCGCCTCCATTATCAGGCGACTTGCTATTAGTCGCAACAAATTAAAGGACAACTCCCGTTGCCCTTTTTTGTTTACGTAATATACTTTGAAACACTCTTTTTATTCACCGTCATTCGGCAAAGAGTCCGAATTCGTTCCGTTCCAGATTTTGATCGCCGTATAAGGTTCATCCGGATCTTTCCAGAACGGATGATCGACAGGAAGACCCAACGGAAGAAATACGAACGTACATAAATACAAACTTCCCGTTGAAATATAGTACTCTCCGAGCGACGGCTGATGTCCGCACAGCCCTATGGTCAACCACCCGTTTCGATCGAACGTTCCCTTGGCTTCGAAGCATTTTTTGATGACGGCGGTCAGCGCGCAACGAACCTGCGCGGGAGAAACGCCGTCGGGAAGTTCGTTCCACAGCGCCATTTGCGCGAGCGCGTGGAACGCGCCTGTGCGATAAGTGATCGAACGTCCGATTGCGGGGAAAGTGCCGTCCGCGGCAATCATCCGTTCGAGAATCGTGGCATAGCGGCGTGTGCGCGAAAGGAAGAGCGCTTCCGCCGTTTCTCCGTAGTCGTTCCGCATAAGAACGTCTTTCAGCGTTCGGGTTACGTCAAGGAGCATGGGCTGAATAACGTAACTGTTGTAATAATCCCAATGGAATTCAGGACCGTCGCCGTAAACTCCGTCGCCTTTATACCACTGTTCGTGCATACACATCGCATAATCCACGCGCGTCAGATCGCATTCGCCCGTCATCCGATAAAGCGCCGCTTCGATCATCGCCGGGAACAAAAGCCAGTTGTTGCGATGGCGATAGGTAATTATTTTGCGCGTCAGTTTCAGCGCGTTTACCAAATTGTTTTGCGCCGTCCGATCAAGTTTCTCCCAAAGTTCTTTCGGCGCGCGGATGATTCCTTCCGCGAGAAAAGCGGCATCCACCAAAGGTTGATCGTCGGTGTCGCCGGTAAAATTCAGATAGTCCGGAGACTCGGGATCCACCGCATTGGCAATAGCGGAACGTGCAAGTTCCGCCGTGCGCGCGCGGATCGCTTCTTCTTCCGCGTCGATCGACGGCGTTTCCAACCACGGGGCTATTCCCGCCAGCGTTCTTCCGAGCGCTTCCAAATGGGTTACCGCCGAGCGATCCGTGAGTTTCCCCTCTACCGGCATGGTTTCTTTGAGTTTCTTTCCGGTCAAAGCGTTCAGAACCGGCGTCGCGATTTTCAGAAGGGTATTCACCCAGTACTTACGCGTTGTGTTCATTGATTACTCCTTTTTGCCTGTCGTCCCGCATCGCGCCGTTTCTTAAAGCGTCGCAATATCGGGAAACGTTGATTTGCAATCGGTCTTTCATTAATAGTTTTTTATAAGTCTCCGTATTACGGATTTTTATGCCATGGTTTCGAGCATTTTTAAGTTGACTTCGAACCGACACGGGTTTCCTTTGACGAATTGCTCGTATTCTCTCGCCATATATTCACCCATGCGAACGACCTCTCCCCCGATGCTCCCCGCGATATGCGGCGTTAAAAAGCAGTTCGGGAGCGTATAAAACGGATGCGAAAGCGGCGCGGGCTCAGGATAAGTCACATCCAGAACCGCCGTCAGATCGGGGCGTTCCGTAAGCGCCCGTACCAAGTCGTCCTCAACGACCTGCGCTCCCCTTCCGGTATTGAGAAAGGCGGCGTATTGCGGCAGTTTGATAAAATGCCGATACCGAAGCATCCCCTTTGTGGCGTCGTTGTTTGCAAGGTGATTTGACACCACGCCGCACCGCTCGAACAGTTCATCGAGCGAAACGGTCGTTACGTTCAACTTTTTCGCCTTTTCTTCGGTCAGGAACGGATCGAACGCAAATACGTTCAATTCGTATCGTTTCAGCATTTCCGCGACCAAAGAACCTATCATGCCGCAACCGATCAACCCGACGGATCTTTTATAATTTCCGCCGCTGACCCACAACCGCCGCTTGGCGTCGTCGAGCCGTTTTTCCGCCATAAGTCTTGTTTGCGGAAAGAACCCTTTGTTGGCGAGAATGATTTGCGCAACCGTGTATTCCGCGACCGGAACGGCGTTCGCCGCCCACGCGCTGAACACCTTTACGCCGCAATTCAAAAACGGCCTTGCAAAGTTCTGCACGGTCCCCGCGGCGTAAAAAACGCATTGCAGGTTCGGAAAGCACGCCTTGATTTCGCTTTCGTTAAACGTCGGCATTCCCCACGTGGAGAATACGAACTTCGTTTCGGAAAACTTCTCCGGCGCCGAAAGAACGTCCTCTTTTTTATAGACGGTTTCGTCGAGTTCCGCTTCCCGACTCAACTTTTGGATCAGGTTGCGGTCGAATACCCGATAGACCGTTCCTTTTTCCTGACAGAGAAAGATACTCTTCATATTCGATCCTCCGTAATTATCCGCAAAGCGTTCGCTTCTTCTGAAAGCGACTCTATCTTATCGTCCGGCATAAATTCGAGCAACAGCGTTCTCGGCGTCGGGAAAAATCCGAGATACCCTTTCCATTCGTCGACACCTTCAAAAAGCGAAAAACGGCCGTCCCCTTTCCATTGAAAAACGTGTATATTGCGGACGTAGGGAGCGATCGCTTCGGCGTATCTCCGATTTTCTTCAACGGATTGCCATTGGAACGGTTGCCAATACATCCTGAAATGCGGCGAACCGATCTCCCGCATCAGCGCGAGCGCGTCTTCGGGGATCTGCGTATAGGTTTTCTTATGACATTCCATACAAAGCGTGACCTGCTCACGCGCGGCGATCTCCGCCGCCTTCCGACACTCTTCGTAAAGGGTCTGCCGTTCGGACGGTTCATACTCATCGCCGCTCCTGCTTCCGCACCAAAGGCGCAAGACATCGGTCCCGAGCGTTTTTGCCGCTTCCGTGTAAAACGGCAACTCGTCTAAAGGCGTTTCGCCCAATCGGAAATAAGTACCGTAAGAAGAACAAGAAATTCCGTATTCCCGTTGCATGTCGGCGATCTCGCGCAAACGCTCCCGATCCCTCGCGGGAGCGTGGACGTCGCTTCCCCACTCTATACAGGAAAGGTTCGCTTCGCTTGCGGCTTGCAAAATCCTGCGCGGAGACTGATTTCGGAACGAAACCGAAACAAGCCCCAGCCGATCCTTTCGCTCTCCCATCGTTATTCTCCTTTTTGTTGCCTTGCGAGCAAGGTTTCAAACCACAGTTCGGGGTTCGGCATTGCGGATACGGGCTCGATCCGTGAATCCGCTCCCCTTGTGATCGTTCGCGTCGTTCTCGGTCCGCTTTCCGTTTTCGGCGAAGTTCTGTCCACCAGCGCGGAACCGTGCGAACCGATATTTTCCGCCGAACAAATCATAGCGGAAAGCACCGCCCGTTGAGTCAGTATCATATCGTAAAGTCGGAAAGCGTCCGCCGTTTGCGACCGCTCGCCGATACGGACGACGTCGAAAAACGTCCTAAAAAGGGAGTCCGTCTTTTCAAACAGTTTTTTCATTCCCGCCGTATCCCTGTCGAAATCCGCGACCCGACTCATTTCGGATTGCAGTTCGGTTCGTATCTTTTCAACGTTATTTTCACCGATCCGTATTTCGGGGACGGCGGTATCCGACGGTTTTCTCGGTTCTGAAGAGTGCTTTGCGATATGTTCCGCCGCACGAAGACTTCCGACCTGCGTGGAATTGAGCGCGCTGCCGCCGGGGCGATATACCCCGAACGTTCCCGCCGCTTCTCCGGCGACGTAAAGCCCCTTCAATTCGGTCTGCCAATTGAGATCGACCGCAACGCCGCCGTTGCAATGCTGCGCGCAAACGGCAATTTCCAAATATTCGCTCCGAAGGTCGATTCCGTGATCCCGATAAAGTCGGATCGCTCCGATATTCATTTTCGCAAGGCGTTCGATCGGCGTTCCGAACAGCGCGTCGGAGCGTTCAAGATACTCATACGCTTCCGCCGTAAGCGTCTTGAATCCGGATTCCAGCCCTTTGGGGTTGTGCATAAAATCGAGAAACACCCGATTTCCCTTTTTGATTTCTTCGGCGACCAGAAGATCGATCTCGGAAGAGCCTGAGATCTTCCTGACGTCGAAGGGCCATTGGTAACCCTTCAAAAAAATCGACCCGAGCGAGTCCGCTCCCAGCGCGTCGTATAAAAACTCCCGTTCGGTGCCGTTTCCGTCGACGGAAACGTAGCGCGGAAGTACCTGTTGATAGGTGCCCGAAAGGTTCCAGCGGAATCGGGTACTGGCGATGCCGTACTGCCACTCTTCCATATTGGAAAGCGGTACGCCCGCTTCAACGGCAAGCCCCGTTGCCCCGTGCTGACTTTCAGGATAGACCGTATTTTGATAAATTCCTGCGGGTCCCCCTGTGCAAAGAACGACGTTCCGACAGGCAATGACGGTTATTTCACCCGTTACCGTATCGGCGCAAGCCACTCCCGTTACGGCGTCGCCGTCTTTAAGAATACGAACGACTCTTTGACGATCGATTATCTCGATATTCTTTGCCATGACGGAGCGTTCCAACGCTTCGGTCATATATTTAGACGTCAAAGGACCGCAGGACGTGGCGCGCGTCCGCGGATCGTGATCGGTTTTATAGCCGGCGTATTCTCCGAATTCGTTGGTCGGAAACGGCACGCCGAGTTCCACCAAACGCATAAAGCACCTTGCGGAGTATGCCGCTTCGCAAAGCGCGTGTTCACCCATTACTCCGCCGCCCGAATAGAGCGTGTCCGCCATTTCGCGCACGCTGTCGCCGTCCGAGCCGCAAAGGGACAGTTTATAATAGGTCTGCTTATCGCTGCCGGTATTTCTCGACGTTCCCGCAAGCCTGCTCTCGGTTACGACGGCAATATCCCGAACGCCGAGATCGTACAGGCGGTCGGCGGCGTTGAAACCCGCGCAACCCGTTCCTATAATAAGGGTATGGTACTGTTTTTTCATAGTTTTCTGATATGCATTCCGCCGTCGATAATGAAAGACTGCCCCGTCGTATAGCCAAAAGTGCCGTCGCAAAGCGCGACGACCGCCTTTGCGACGTCATCGGGCTGACCCCAACGACCGAGCGGAACCAGACCGCCCGCGATGAGTTTATCGTATTTTTCTTTGACGGTTGCGGTCATTCCCGTCGCGATTATGCCGGGGCATATCTCGTTGACAAGGATCCCTTCCCCCGCAAGCCGATCCGCAAACAGTTTGGTGATCATGGAAACGCCGGCTTTGGAGATACAGTATTCCCCGCGGCCGGTGGAACTCGTATACGCCGAGCAGGACGAAATGTTAACGATACTGCCGCCCTTCTTTTGCCCGATCATGCGGTTTGCGACGAGTTGAGTTAAAAACAGGGTCCCTTTCGTGTTGATACCCATGACAAAATCGTAACTCTCTTCCGTCATTTCCAGAACGTCCCGCCTGACCTTCGGCGCGACCCCCGCAACGTTCACCAAAGCGCAAATATCTCCCTTCCGTTCCGCGGTCTCCACGAGCGCCCTGCGGGAATTTTCGCTCGTCAGATCCCCTTTGAGATAGGTAAAATCAAATCCGTCAAAATCGGCGTGACGGTCGGCGTCAACGACGTCCATTCCGACAACGGCATATCCGTTTTTGCAAAGCCGTACAGCGCTCGCTTTCCCGATTCCGCCTGAAACACCCGTTACGATTGCAACTTTCATTTCTTTATGGTCTCCTTATAGAGATTTCTGTAATATTCATTGAAGACCGCGCACCCCGAAACCTGTTTATGCCGCATCAACTCGGTGCATTTTGAGCAGGAAAGACAACACTTTTTCGGCTGAAACGCACCTGCGAGCCAATCCGTGTAAAACGTCGGATACGCAAGCCACATCCTGCCGAAGCCGACGAGATCGCAAACGCCGTTTTGCAACTGTCTTTCGGCTTGCTCGATAAGGTCTTCCCTATAATACGACAGACCGGAACCGATCACTACAAGTTCGGGAAACTTTTGCTTTACGTGCTTTTCGATGATCTCAAACCGCTTCAGACCCGTTTCCGGCGGTTCCGGCGCGACGTAGCCGCCCTTTCGGTACGGACGGTTGACGTGGGGATTATAATACGGGTTTCCGACGGTAACGTTCAATATCCGGATACCGGCTTTTATAAGTCTTCCGATCAGTATATCGGGTTCTGTCAAATCGAGTCGATTGTCTTCGGTCGTGCCGAACCCGGACGGC
>CAMNIW010000082.1 GCA_946540675.1 uncultured Clostridia bacterium
GGCGGTATCGGGCATAGTTCCGGCGTTTTCTCGCAACGGCAATCCGTTCGTTCAGATATTTTCCATAGCGGCGCTCTCGCCTTGGGCTTTCGTCGGGTTCGAGTCGGTCTCGCACTCCGCCGAAGAATTCAGGTTTCCGGTAAAAAAGACTATCGTAATCATAATTTTCGCCCTTATCGCGGGCGTTATATCTTACGTCGTATTGAGTCTTCTCGCCGTCACGACCGTACCCGACGGCTATGCCGACTGGACGGCGTACATAAAAGACCTTGCAAACCTTTCGGGCACGGCGGGCGTTCCTACGTTCAACTCGGCAAAGGCGACCACCGGGACTGTCGGGCTCGCGATACTCGGCATATCGGTGCTTGCCGGCATAGTCACGGGGCTCATCGCCAACTTCGTCGCGGCGTCAAGGCTTTTGTACGCCGAAGCGAAAGACGGTCTCGTTCCCGGATATTTAGGTAAACTCGACAAGGACGGCAATCCGAGAAACGCCGTTTTGACGATAGCGGCAATCTCGCTCGTCGTGCCGTTTTTCGGCAGGACGGCTATAAGTTGGATAGTGGACGTAACCACGATAGGCGCGACCATCGCATACGCGTACGTTTCGCTCGCGGCGTTCAAATCGGCAAAAAACGAAAGAAAACGCGGCGTTATGGCGACGGGCATAGCGGGCTTTATCGCGTCGGCTTTGTTCAGCGTGTTTTTCCTTATCCCCGACACGGGCACGATAAGCACCATATCCACCGAGTCGTATCTCATACTCGTCGGGTGGAGCATAATAGGCATAATATATTTCAGGTTCATAATCGCAAAAGACAAGACCAAGCGCATAGGCAGGTCGTCCATCGTATGGATAGTGCTGCTTATTCTCATATTCATTATTTCGCTTTTGTGGATGCGCAGTTCGGCGATGACGCAAATGCAAAGCGCCGTTGAAGACATTTCCGCGAAGTACCAGACGACTATGGGCGATCTCGGCGTAGACCCGAACGACCCGCGGATAGACGGAGCGGAAGACTATCTCAAATCTAAGATAGAAGGGCTAAACGATAAGTTTCTGTTTGAAAGCGTCGTGCAAATGAGCATTATTCTCATCTCTCTCGCGTTTATTTTAAGCATTTTCTCGGTGGTCAAACAGAACGAAAAGGAAATGGAAGAGCAAAAGATAACGGCGGAGCAAAACAGCGCGGCAAAAAGCAGGTTCCTTTCCAATATGAGCCACGACATAAGGACGCCGATGAACGCCATCACGGGTTACACGGCGCTCGCCCTTAAAGAAGAAAACGTTTCGCCGGAGATAAGCGCGTATCTCAAAAAGATAGATATGTCGAGCAAACATCTTCTCGCCCTTATCAACGACGTGCTCGATATGAGCCGCATAGAGAGCGGAAAAGTAGTTTTACAGCCCGAAACGGCGAACATAGTCAGGACTTTCGACAAACTCCGCGATATGTTCGTAACGCAGATGGAAGGCAAAAACATAGCCTATACCGTCGTTGCGGAAGTCGAAAACAAAGAAGTCGTATACGACGAGCACAGGCTTATGCGCATACTTATGAATCTCGTCTCCAACGCTTTGAAGTTTACCGCGTCCGGCGGAACGATCGCCGTTACGCTGCGCGAAACGGGATATCATAACGGCGTAGCCGACTTTGAAATAAGGGTGAAAGACAGCGGTATCGGAATGAGCGAAGAATTTGCCGAACGCATATTCGAAGCGTTCGAGAGAGAAGATACCGACGTCGTAAAGAAGACCGAAGGAACGGGTCTCGGTATGTCGATAACCAAGAGCCTTGTGGATATGATGAACGGCAGCATAACCGTTAACTCAAAGAGCGGAGTCGGCACCGAATTTACCGTCTTGCTTTCTTTCCCGATCGACCGCGTCGCGGAAGAAAAAGATAATAAAGGCGAACTTGAAGAAAAGCCTTTCGACGCGACCGATAAAAAACTCCTTATCGTCGAAGACAATCCCGTAAACAGGGAAATAGTCTGTATGATATTGTCGAGAGAAGGTTTTACGTTCGACGTTGCCGAAAACGGCAAAGAAGCGGTAGACAAGGTTAAGCAGTCCGCCGTCGGCGAGTACGCCGCCATACTTATGGACGTACAAATGCCCGTAATGAACGGTTACGAAGCGACCCGCGCGATCCGCGCCATGGGCGGAGAATACGCCGCCGTCCCGATAATCGCCATGACGGCAAACGCCTTTGCGTCCGACGTAAAAGAAGCGATGGACGCCGGTATGACGGCACATATATCCAAGCCGATAGAGATAGATAAAATGCTCGAAACTCTGAAAAAACTGATAGGTTGATCTATGTTACCCGAAGAAAGAGAAGTTAAAATAGCGGTAAAATATTTGCCGACAACATGGCAAACGGTTATATTTTTGTATTACGGACTTATTTCCGCGGGAAATATAGCCAAGGTCTTGCGTTGCGACGAAGACACGGTAAAAAGGGAAGCCGAACGGCTCGGTCTCACGGGCTTTTCGGGTAGCGTCGGTTTTGAAAAAAGGGGATATATAACGGCGATAAGAAGCGCTTGGTTTATTCTCCCGTATCGTCAGATATGCGAACTTATCGGCAAGACCGAAAAAGAACTCGACGCGATTTTGGAAAACGAAGATTTTCTCCGCGTCAAACTCGGCGATTTCAAACCGAAATGCGAAGAAGCGGTATACGCTCCGCTTTCCGAAGAGCAAAAAGCCGCGACGGCGCGCGTCGCGGACAAAATATCCGCGCTCGCGATACGCGGCGGCAGATATTTTGATTTTTTCGGCGGCAAGGAGACTTCGCGCGGTTCGGTAAAAGCGGACGGAAACAGGATAATTCACGGATATCTGACGCCGTGTTACGACGTCTTTTCACGGGACTGCGAAGAATACGTCCCCGACGGGCTTTTGGCGGAATACGCGGCGCGCGGGATAAACGGGCTTTGGGTGCACGGACTGTTGTCGTCGCTTTCCCCGTATCCGTTTGACGAAGAGAAATCCGCGGGATACGGTGAACGCCGCCGAAATCTCAAACGCCTTATAGAAAGGGCGGCGGAATACGGGATAAAGATATACCTTTATTTCAACGAGCCGCGCGCTCTCGAAACCGACGGATTTTCCCGTTTTCCGGAACTTAAAGGAAGAACGGAAGGAAAGTATTCGGCGCTTTGTTTCAGCAAGGAAGAAACTCGGCAATATCTGTATAACGCGGTAAAAGATCTCGTTTCGGCGGCGGACGGGCTGGGCGGGATAATGACCATAACGATGAGCGAAAATCTCACTCATTGCAATTACCGTCCGGGGAACGATTGTCCGTATTGCCGCGACGTTCCGCCGGAAAGGACGGCGGCGGACGTAAACAACGTCATAATGCGCGCGGTAAAAGACAGCGGAAAGGACGTTGAAGTCATAGCCAATCTTTGGGGTTGGTCGCCGTTTATGGGCTGGGACGAAGAGCGGACTATGCGCGGACTTTCATATCTCGATAAGGACGTGTCGGTGATGTGCGTCAGCGAGTACGGACTGAAAATAGAAAAAGGCGGCACTCCGAGCGAGATAATAGACTATTCCATATCCAACGTCGGACCGAGCGAACTTACCGTAAAGGTTTTAAGCGCGGCAAAGGCGCAGGGGCACAAGATATACGCCAAAATACAGATAAACGACAGTTGGGAGTGTTCGGCCGTTCCCTATCTTCCCGTTTACGACCTTCAATACGAGCATATAAAGAAACTTGACGCTATCGGCGTAAAGGACTTTATGCTGACCTGGACTCTCGGCGGCTATCCGTCGCCCGTGATGGATCTCGTGGCGGAATACGCCGATAAAGGCGAAGATTTTTCGCTTTGGGAGTGGTATAAAAAGATTTACGGAAATGACGCGGAGACCGCTCGCCGTGCCGTGAAAAAGTTTTGCGAAGGTTTTGCGGAATATCCGTTTTCCATAGACGGGCTTTACTATTCGCCGAAAACTTTGGGACAGGCAAACCTTTGTCCCGTGGAAGACAGCGGTTTAAGGTCGACGATGGTATGCTATTCTTACGACGACTACGAAACGTGGGTAAAGCCGTACGGGGTCGAAGTATATCTCTCGCAGTATAAAAAACTGCTCGAAAAATGGAAGGAAGGCATAGACCTGTGCGGCGAAGCGGAAGGGCTTGCGGAGATGAAGAGATACGCTCTCGCGGCGTACTTGCATTTCCGCGCGGACGCGCTTCAGACCGAATTTGCGTACGTAAAGAGAAAGAGCGGAACGGAAAAACGCATAAAGTACCTGTTTTCGGAGATGAAAAAGGACGCGGAAACGCTTATCTCTCTTATGCGCGAAGACGGGACGATAGGTTACGAAACGTCCAACCACTATTTTTATACGGACAGAGATCTTATAGCGAAAATTTTATATATAGACGCCGTTATCGGCGGCATAGGATAGGAGAAAATATGACAAAGGGACGATGGATATGGCTCAACGCCGACGCAAAGAAGGATGAATACGTCGATTTTTTCGACGAGTTCGACTTTTCGGCAGGAAAGACGGCAAGGTTAAAGATTTCGGTCGGCGGAGACTATGCGTTTTACGTCAACGGCAAACTTGCGGCGTTCGACCAGTACGCCGACTATGCCGATCGCAAGGTTTACGACGACGTGGATATAACGGAGTTTTGCTCGGTCGGCAAAAACGAAATTAAGATAACGGCGTGGTATATAGGACACAGTTCGTCAAACTACCGCGACTTCGGCGCGGGGCTTTTATACGAGATAGAAGTCGGCGGCAAACTCGCGGCGTATTCGCGCAAAGGGCAGCGTTGCCGCTATGCCGAAGGCTACGTAAACCACGTGGAAAAGACAATAAGCGATCAACTCGGTCTGACCTATACGTACGATTTCGGCGATAAAAAGACGGGTTTCGTTTCCGCGACGGAAGTCGGCGGTTTCGGCTATGACCTTATAAAGCGCGAAAACGAAAAACTCGTGATAAAGCCGACGAGCGAAGGAAAACTCGTCGACAAAGAAAAGAAGATATACGACGTAGGAAGAGAAAGAAGCGGATTTTTGCATATTAAATTCCGTGCCGCAAAGGGAGAGAAGATAACCGTCGCTTACGGCGAACATCTCATCGACGGCAAGGTGAGAAGGCTTATTCACAACAGAGATTTTTCGGTAAACTTTATCGGCAGCGGCAAGACCGAAGAGTTTTCGGGCGTTTTTCGTCGGCTCGGTTGCAGGTATTTGCAGGTCGAAGGAAACGCCGAAGTCGAATATATCGGGATAGCCGAAACCGAATATCCGTTTAAGGAAATACCGTACGATATAAAGGACGAACGCAGGAAGAAGATATACGAAACGGCGGTAAGGACTCTCGTCCTTTGCCACCACGAGCATTACGAAGACTGTCCTTGGCGCGAGCAGTCGATGTATATTATGGACACGCGCAACCAGATACGTTTCGGCTACTATGCTTTTGAAAATTCCGAGCAGGTAAGAGCTGCTATAAACTCTATGGTCGCGGGGCACCGAGAAGACGGACTTTTCGACCTGTGTTTTCCGAGCAAGATCGGGATTACAATACCTTCGTTCGCGCTCGTTTTTACGTCGATCGTAAGGGAATATCTCGTCTATTCGGGCGACGTAAAATACGTTTCTTCGCTTATTCCCGTGCTCGAAAAGACCGTAGGGTTTTTCCGTTCCCGTTACGACGGACGGGGAATAACCGAAAATTCCGATAAAGACGACGTCTGGAACTTTTACGAGTGGACGGGCAATCTCGACGGAAATCTCGGCGGTTTCAAAACGTACGAAGGTATGGAGAAAAAAGACTTTAAGTTCGATTCTCTCATCAACGCTTTTCTCGCAATATCCTACGGCGATATCGAGTACGTATGCCGAGCCGCGGGGTTTATCGAAAAGGCGGATTTTTACGCCGCCGAACGGAAAAAACTTTGCGCGGCGATAAAAAAGACGTTTTACAATGCGGAAAACGGACTTTTCAGGTCTTTCGTCGGGAAAGAGACTTACAGCGCTCTCGCCAACGCGCTTTGCGTGCTTGCCGGAGCCGTCGAAGGAAAGCAGGCGGAAGATATATGCGACAAACTTGCTTTCGGATACGACGGTTGGTACAAAAACACCATATCTATGGACGTTTTCAGATACGACGCGCTCATAATGACGAATCAGGATAAGTACGAAAACGCTATTTTAAGCGATATAGACAAGACTTTCGGGTATATGATAGATCAGGGCGCGACGTCTTTTTGGGAAACCATACTCGGAGCGGCGGACTTCGACAACGCCGGCAGTCTTTGCCACGGGTGGAGCGCTTC
>CAMNIW010000083.1 GCA_946540675.1 uncultured Clostridia bacterium
TCCGAGCGTTATCTCCGCGTTCATCCCCGGAAGTTCGAGCGGTTTTACTTCTTCGGGCACGTCTATCTCCACCGCGAAGTCGTTATACTTGCCTGCCCTTAAATCGTTCAATATTCCTTCTTCCCAAATATTCTCAGGGGTTTCGCCCTTGGTTTGACGGAGACTTTCGGTAAGAACTTTCATTATCTTCTTTTCGGCTGCCGCTCTCGCCTTTTTGGCGACCACCCCGAACTGCTCTTCTTTTACCATCCTGACGCTCGCTTCGACGAGATCGCGGATCATCGATTCGACGTCGCGCCCGACGTAGCCGACTTCGGTGTACTTGGTCGCTTCCACCTTGATAAACGGCGCTTTGACGAGTTTTGCGAGTCTTCTCGCTATCTCGGTCTTGCCGACGCCCGTAGGTCCTTTCATTATTATATTTTTAGGAGTTATCTCTTCCCTTACTTCGGGCGAGAGTTTGCTCCTTCTGTACCTGTTTCTCAGCGCGACGGCAACCGCTCTTTTAGCGCCGTCCTGCCCGATTATATATTTGTCGAGTTCTTTTACTATCTCTCTCGGCGTATAATTCATATTCTCTCTCCTTATACCGTTTCACACTTTATATTGTCGTTGGTGAAAATACATATTCTGCTTGCGATTTTAAGCGCTTTTACCGCGATTTGGTCTGCGGTGTAGTCGGTTTCTTCCGATAACGCGCGAGCCGCGGCGAGCGCGTAATTTCCGCCGCTTCCGATAGCGCAAACGCCGTCGTCCGGTTCTATGACTTCACCCGATCCCGACACGATGAGCAAACTGTTTTTATCCGCGCATATCATCATCGCCTCAAGTCTTCTTCCTACCTGATCCCTGCGCCACTGCTCGGCAAGTTCTACCGCGCTCCTTTCGAGATTGCCCGCGTATTTGTTAAGCATCGCTTCGAATCTCTCGCACAGCGAAAACGCGTCGGACACCGAGCCCGCAAAACCTATAACGACGTTTCCGTTATATATCCTGCGCACTTTTACGGCGTTATTCTTGAACACTATGGACTCACCCATAGTGACCTGACCGTCGCCCGCAATAGCGGTCATGCCGTCTTTTTTTACGGCGCAAATTGTTGTTCCCTTAAATTCAATACTCATAACGTCTCCTTGATTGTTCTTATATTGTCCAACGCTCTTTCCGCGAGCATTTTTTTCTTTTCCGCCTTGTTTTTTGTCTTTACGCCTATCGGCGACAATATCCCGAAGTTGGCGTTCATCGGTTGAAAATCCGCGGTCGGCGTAGCCACGTAACACGAAAGCGCGCCTATGACCGTCGTCGGGTCGAGCGACAAAACGTCTTTTCCCGACAGTTTCCTGTCCATATTTATCGCCGCGACAAGACCGCTCGCCGTACTCTCGACGTAACCTTCGACGCCCGTTATCTGACCGGCGAAAAACACCGTCGGGTGTTCTTTCATCGAAAAGTCGGAGTTCAATACCTTAGGCGAATTTATATACGAATTCCTGTGCATAACGCCGTATCTCAGAAACTCGGCGTTTTTAAGGGCGGGAAACATAGAAAATACGCGTTTTTGTTCGCCGAAAGTGAGATTGGTCTGAAATCCGACAAGGTTGTATCTCTCGCCGCCTTCGTCTTCTTTTCTCAGTTGCATACAGGCGTACGGCCACTTGCCCGTTCTCGGATCCGTAAGCCCCGCCGGTTTTAAGGGGCCGAATCGGAGCGTATCTTCTCCGCGAGCCGCCATAACTTCCACGGGCATACACCCTTCGAAAACCTTTACGTCTTCGAATTCGTGCAGTTCGGCGCGCTTTGCCGATATAAGTTCCCTATAAAAAGCGAGATAACCGTCCTTGTCTATCGGACAATTCACGTAATCGCCCTTGCCTGTCTCTCCGTATCTGTCGCTCACGAATGCTTCCGAGAAATCTATGCTGTCGCCCGCGACTATCGGTGCGACCGCGTCGTAAAACCAAAATCCGTCGCCCGTGATATCGGCTATGAACGCACTGAGTTTATCCGTCGTAAGCGGCCCCGTCGCTATTATTACGTCGTCGCTTAAATCGACTTCTCCGACGTCTTCCGATATAAACTCGATATTGCCCGTTCCGCGTAAATTCTCGGTTATCTTTTTTGCGAACGCTTCCCTGTCGACGGCGAGCGCGTTGCCTGCCGGAACCTTCGTTTGATCCGCAACGGATATGACCATCGAGCCGAGAATACGCATCTCTTCTTTCAACAGTCCGCAAGCGTTACCGTATACATCGTTGCTTTTAAGTGAGTTCGAGCAGACGAGTTCGCCGTAGTTGGCGTCTTTATGCGCGGGGGTAAACGCATTCGGCTTTATGTCGTAAAGTTTGACTTTATATCCCCTTGTCGCAAGGTAATACGCCGCTTCGCTGCCTGCAAGTCCGCCGCCGACCACCTTTATTTCTTTCATTTTTTACCTTTCTTCTTATCGGTATAGTCGCATTCCTTATTGGAACACTTCCTTGTCTTGCCGTCCTTTGCCATTACGACGTACGAGCCGCATTTGGGACAGGTTTCTCCCGTCGGGAGATCCCAACTCATAAATTTACATTCGGGATAACCCGAACATCCGTAAAACACCTTACCGCTTCTCGAAGTCATCTTTTGCGTGGGTTTGCCGCAGTCCGGACAAACGCCGACCTTTTCGGTAAGACTTCTGGTGTCTTTACAGTTGAGACATTGGAGATACTTACCGAATCTTCCCGTCTTTATCACCATATCGCCGCCGCATTTTTCGCATTTTTCGGTCGATTTCTCTTCGTCAAGCGGCTTTATATTGGTACAGGCGGGATAGTTGGGACAAGCGAGAAATTTCCCGTACTTGCCGTTTTTGTATACCATAAACGCGCCGCACTTGTCGCATTTAACGTCGGAAACTTCTTCGTTTTCGGACTTTATGTTGGAACACTCGGGATAGCGCGAACAGGCAAGGAATTTACCGTATCTGCCGCTTTTACGTATCATCGGCGCTCCGCATTTATCGCACTTTACGTCTGTCATTTCGTCGCCGTCGGTAGACGCGAAGTTGAGTTTTTCGGAAAAAGCGGGATAAAAATCGGCTATCAGTTTATGCCAGTCTCCGCCGTTTTCTATATCGTCGAGTTTGTCTTCCATATTCGCCGTGAACGACACGTCCATTATGTCCGGAAAATACTTTACGAGCATATCGGTTATCTCGAACGCAATATCGGTCGGCACGAGATTTTTGCCTTCCTTTACGGTATATTTTCTCTTTGACAGTACCGATATTATCGACGCGTAAGTGGAAGGTCTTCCTATTCCCTTTTCTTCCATCATCCTGACAAGACTCGCGTCGGTGAAACGCACGGGGGGCTTGGTGAACTTTTGCTCTTTATCGAGTCCGGATACGACGAGATTTTCTCCCTTTTCCACCTTGGGTATAGCCTTTACGGTTTCGCCTTCATCGGCGTCGGTAAGGTGATAATCTTCATAAACGGCGGTATATCCGTTGAAATTTACAGTCCTTGCGCTCGCCTTAAACGCATAATCGCCCGAATTCAAAGTTATCTGCGTGAGATTGTATTCGGCTTCGCTCATTTGCGACGCTATAAATCTGTCGTATATGAGTTTATATAAATTATAATGGTTTTTATCGAGTAAAGTCTTTGCCTTTTCGGGCGTGAGCGAAACGTCTATCGGTCGTATCGCTTCGTGCGCGTCCTGCGCGTTTTTCTTGGATTTGTAGAAATTCGGCTTTTCGGGGACGTACTCTTTGCCGTACTTTTCGGCTATCAGTTTTCTTGCCGCCGCCTGCGCTTCGGACGAAACCCTGACCGAGTCCGTCCTTATGTAGGTGACGAGAGCGAGATGCCCCTGCGGAGTTTCTATGCCTTCGTAAAGGTGCTGCGCGACCTGCATACAGGCCGGCGCCGACATATTGAGTTTCGCCGACGCGTCCTGCTGCATCGTGGACGTCGTAAACGGCGGAAACGCGTGACTTTTAGTCGTAGTGTTCTTTACGTCGGACACGTACACGGGACTTCCGAGTATTTCGTTTTCCGCCCTGTCCGCTTCTTCTTTACCGGTCGGTTTATATTTCTTTCCGCCCTTTTCGACGAGAACAGCCGAAAGAACGCTCTTTCCGACTTTTGCACGCAACGTGAGATTCCAGTATTCTTCGGGAACGAAAGCCTTTATCTCGCGTTCTCTGTCGACTATTATCCTGAGCGCGACCGACTGAACTCTCCCCGCGGACAACCCGTCCTTTATTCTCTTGCAAAGAAGCGGACTGAGTTTATACCCGACGAGCCTGTCGAGAACTCTTCTCGCTTGCTGTGAATCGACGAGATTGTAATTTATGTCTCTCGGATTTTTGAGCGCTTCGTTTACCGCTCTCTCGCTTATTTCGTTGAACTCTATCCTGCTGGCGTTGGCGCCGAGCCCGAGAACTTCTTTAAGATGCCAACTTATCGCTTCCCCTTCGCGATCCGGGTCGGTCGCGAGATATATCTTGTCCGCCTTGGCGACCTTTTCCTTGAGTCTTTTAATGACTTCCTTTTTGTCTTCCGGTATGACGTAGTTTGGCTCGAAATTCTTGCTGACGTTTACGCCGAGCCTTTTTTCCGGAAGGTCGCGCACGTGTCCGCCGCTCGCGTCTACTTTATATTTTCCGCCGAGGTATTTCTCTATCGTCTTTGCCTTCGAAGGCGATTCCACTATGATAAGTTGCATCCTGTTCTCCTTATTTCACTGTATTTACGTTACCGCCCGAATCCCTGACGACAAGCCGCTTTAATTCGAGCATACCCAATATAGGCATCATTTCCGAAGCTTTGAGCCCCGTTTTTTCCATCAGTTTGTCAAGACGGGTCACCCCGCCGTTTATCGCGTCGTATACGACCTTTTCGTAACCGTCGAGATCGATTTTCTCTTCCCGCTCTATCTTAAAGCCGCATATCTCCGCTATTTCTTCGGCGCTCTCGACCATATACGCGCCGTTTTTAAGCAATTCTTTACAAAGTTCGCCCGAACTTATGCCGAGTCCGTATGGAAAACAAAAGACGTCTTTGCCGTATTCCGCGGCGTACGCCGCCGTGTATCTCGCTCCGCTCGTTCCGCTTCCGCTGACTATCAGCGTTCCCCTGCCGAGAGCCGCTATTATCCTGTTTCTTATCGGATAAAAGTATATCTTAGGCACCGTACCGCTCGGACTTTCGGTTATAAGCAATCCGCTTTTCGCTATTTCGTCGGCAAAATTCTGTCTGTTTCTCGGGTGAACGCGATCTATTCCGCCGGCAATGACGGATATCAGGTTGCCGCTCTTCACGCTTCCTTCCGCGGCGCAACCGTCGCCGCCTTCGGCTATACCCGTAACGATTACCACGCCGCTTTCGGCAAGTTTTTCCGCTACGTTTTCCCCTGCCGTGTAATACTGCGGCAAAGTCTTTCTCGACCCGACCACCGAAAACTTGTTTCTCGCGGCTAAAAGCCTGCGGTTTCCCCTGTAATACAACACGAGCGGGAAAAAGTCGATGTCTTTGAGTTCTTGAGGATAGTCGGCAGAAAGAAACGTTATCGCACCGTCGGCGTTAGCCGTCGCGCCGTCCACCGCCCTGTCGATAAATCCGTCTAACCTGAGCGCGGCGCTTATTATGCGCGCGGCGTCTTCGTCGACCGCTTCCGCGATATCTTCGTACTTTGCGTCAAAAAGTTCCCGCGGACGAGAAAACAAACCCAGAACCGACGACTTTTTTCTGTAATCGAACGACTCTATTGAGTCGAGAAATATTATCGCTTTTTCGTCGGCGGTAAAAGTCATACTTCGTCGCTCCTGTATCCTATCGCTTCGAGTAAATGCTTTTGCCCTATATTCTCGCTGCCGTCAAGGTCCGCGATCGTCCGCGCGACTTTAATTATCCTGCTGCGCGCACGTGCGGAAAGTTTCAGACTCTCGAAAGCCTTGCGCAAAAGATCTTCGCAACTTTTGTCGAGTTTGCAATACTTCTTTATATGCTTTTCGGTCATCTCGCCGTTAGACGTTATGCCGTCCGACTCAAATCTCTTCAATTGTATCGCTCTCGCGGCGTTGACGCGCTTTCTCACTTCTTCGGAACTCTCCGCGTCCGCGTCGGAAGTCAATTCGTCGTATTTTACGTTGTCTACCGTTATCCTTATATCCACCCTGTCGAGCAGCGGCCCCGATACGCGCGCTTTGTATTTCGCTATCTGCATCGGCGTACACTTACATACCGCACCGCTTACCCCGTAATATCCGCACGGACAGGGATTCAGATCGGAAGAGCACACGTCTGAACTCCAGTCACTA